>CAZUBR010000001.1:0-16409 GCA_964618965.1 uncultured Candidatus Saccharibacteria bacterium
TCTAAAGACTTTGTGTTCATCACATTGCCGACCGAATCAAAAAGCAACCAACACTGGGCGCGTAATTCTTCGACATCGTTTTCATCAAAGCCAGTTTCTCTTTTGCTTTTTACTTCGTTTATCAGATTTTCAATCCAATTTTCAATATCTGCTGAAAATTCTTCGTTATTTATATCAATGAATTCTCTTTGCGGATGTTCTTCGGTTTTTTTAGCTTTAACATTAAAATCTCTTAATATCTGTTTGTATCCCGCCATCAATTCGGGATTGATAAGTTCGCTTAACAGTTTTGTTTTTTCCTGTTCTTCTGGAGTTGGTTTTTCGAAAGTTATTTTTTCTTGAATTGATTGACGCAAAGATAGCCAATGATCTTTTAGTGTCATCGGTTTTTGTTCCATTTCTTCGTGTTCATCGGCAGTAAGCGGTTTTACTTCAACCGCCTCTTTCTTTTTCTCAACTTCTTCTTCTATTGGTCTGAAAAAATAACTTTCTTTCATATGCTATTTGATTAAGTCTTCAACGCCAACATTCAGCCCCTTTGCGATTTTTTTTTAAGGTTTCAATTCGTGGGTCGGCAGTTGCTCCGATTTCAATTTTGGTCAAAGTATGCAAAGTAACACCAACAAGTTTCGAAAGTTTGTCTTGTGAAATTCCTTCAAAATCACGGCGGAAGCCGAGCCCCGCCTTTGGCGGGGCGAGGCAACAATCGCCCAAAATCCGAATTTTGAAAATTGGCGGAGAGAGGAGGATTCGAACCCCCGGTCCCTTTCAGGACAACGGTTTTCAAGACCGCCGCATTCGGCCACTCTGCCATCTCTCCAAATTAATGATCAATTACCGACAAATTATTACAATCCTTATAATACATTATTTCTGCCCATTCGTAAACCGTGTTATTAACCCGTGTTATGTAGCATACCATGTAACAAAAAACAGACCTTTTGCCTGTTCTTGCATGTTCCATGTTCTTATGCTACACGTTCTATAAATTTTTTGTTCCCAAAAAATCGCTAATTAAAACTTCAATAACCGCGGCTACCGGAACGGCTAAAACTAATCCTAAAACTCCCGCGAGTTTTGTTCCAATTAGAATCGCGAGAATAACGACAATCGGGTTTAATCCCACCGCGCTCTGCATAATCTTCGGAGTAATCACATGATTTTCAATTTGTTGAACAATCAAAAACCAAACGCCCGCTAATACCGCCAAAGTTAAAGATTGAGATAAACATATTAAGAACGCGATTACGGTAGCGACTAACGGTCCAGCGTATGGGATAATTTCAAGTATCGCTCCCGCGATTCCCAACAACAACGCAAATCTTGCTCCGAGAAAAAACAACCCTAGAAAATCTAACAAACCGACCAAAAGAATCACGACAAATTGCCCCTGCACCCATTTTCCAAGCTTCGCCTGACTTTTTTTGACCAATCTCATGACATTATCTCTTTGGTTTTCCGGAGTTAATGTTTCAATAAATTTTTTCAATCCGCCTTTTTCAACGGACATATAAAAGGAAACCGCCAAAACGATCACAACAGAAATCGTTCCCGTCATCACGGCTTTGGTTGTGGAAAATATGTTAGGAGCGACCTGACCAAGCTCGGAGCTTAAAGAGTCAAAGAAATATTCCACATTTGAAGCGATGTTGTGCTGTATGGCAAATTGCTTGAACGATTCAAACTTCATCATTGCTGTTTCAAAGAAAGATGGCATCGCGATCGCCAATTGCCTCACCTGTTCCAAAAGCGGAGGAATTAAAAAGAAAAGAGCTGTTCCCAAAAGAAGAGCTCCGATCACGTAAACCATTGATACCGCGACAACTCTTGGAATTTTTTTATTTTCCATGCGCGCGGCGAACGGTTCTATCGCGGAAGTTAAAATAATAGCAAAAAGAACAAGAACAACCACATCGCGAATAAGAAAAACAAGACCCAAAACCAAAAGGACTCCAATAACCTTAAGAATAGTCGCGGTAGAGATTGAAATTTCTCCATTCATACTTTGGTACGTCATATCCGCCCAGAGCGGAGGAGACAGTTATCTAAATTACGCGCGAATTAAATCTTCAATAACTTTTCAAACTTCGCGGAATCCTTACGCGGTCCAATCATCGCAAGTTTCAAATTATCATCCGTAAATAATTCATTCGCGACTTCCTGAATCTGTTCCTCTGTCACACTTTCTATTTTAGCAATATATTCTTCGGCAGTCAAAATTTTATTTTCCAAAAGCTCTTGTTCGGCTACCCACTCGGCGACATCGTCTGAAGATTCAAGTTCAATCGCGAGACTTCCTTTAATCATTTCTCGCGCTTTTTTTAATTCCTTTGCCGAAACTTTTTTATCTTTAATTTTTTTCAATTCTTGCGTCGCCAATTTTATCGCTTTTCCGGCTTTATTGCTATCTACTCCCGCTCGTATATAGTATACCCCTGAATCAGTCTGCGTCTCTTCCCCCATTCTAACATAATACGCTAATCCATTTTTTTCTCTAATAGACGTAAATAGACGAGAACTCATCCCTCTTCCAAGAATAGTGAGTAAAACCCGTACAATTAGTCTTCTTTCGTCAGATAGTTTAAGAGAATATCCTCCTAACAAAAAGTGCGTCGTGTCTCTGTTTTCCATTAAAACCCTCGCTCTATTTTTATCTTCTATAACGGCGGTTCTTTTCTTGGCTGGTTTGTTGGAAACGTTCTCAAACATATTCGCGATCTTTTTTTCTATAATTCCACTTTCAATATTTCCAGCAATCGCTACTACTATATTTTCTGCCACATAATGTTCTTTTTTATATTTAACAAAATCTTCTTTGGCGAATTTTTTAATATTTTCTTTTGGCCCCGCTATATCCCATCCCGCCGGCTGATCGCCATAGAGAAGTTCAAAAAACAATTCTTCCACATGCGTCATTGGATTATCTTTGCGCATGTTAATTTCTTCCATGATTACGCCTCTTTCCTTTTCTATTTCTTTTCTTTCCAAAACTCCGTTCATGGATATGTCCGATATTACACTTATGGCCGTATCAATATGTTCCGCGTTCACTTTTGCCCAATATCCCGTCCTTTCAAACCCCGTAAAAGCGTTATGTCGTCCGCCTATACTATCTAACTCCACGGCTATGTCCTTTGCTTTGGGACGTTTTTTTGTCCCCTTAAAAGCCATGTGTTCCAAGAAATGAGAAATACCATTTTCTTTTTTTGTTTCGTTATATAACCCGGCTTTTACCATAACCAAAACAGTGGCAGTTTTAGTGCCAATCATTGGAACGGTGATTATTCTTAATCCATTTTTTAGCGCAGTTTTATTAATTCGCATAATTCATCTATTTTTACCCTTACCTGTTTCATGCTGTCTCTATCTCTCACTGTCACAGTATTGTCTTTTAACGTATCATAGTCAATAGTAACACAATATGGCGTTCCTATTTCATCCTGCCTTCTATATCTTTTCCCAATGTTTCCGTTATCGTCAAATTCAGCGGTAAAATTTACTTTTAACTTATTAAATACTTCCCGCGCTTTCATCGTTAAATCTGTTTTGTTTTTTACAAGTGGAAAAACCGCGACTTTAATCGGCGCTAAATCTTTTTTGAATTTTAATACAACTCTAATATCTTCATCGTTAATTTTTTCTTCAGTATAGGCCTCGCTAATAATGGCGAGAAAAACACGATCGGCTCCGGCAGACGCTTCAATGACATGCGGAATATATTTTTCTCCAGTAATCGCGTCTCTGTATTCTAATCTTTGCCCCGAAAACTTGGAGTGTTGCGACAAATCATAATTTCCTCTCGCGTGCAATCCCTCTATTTCTCTGAATCCTGTTGGAAAATTGTATTCAATATCATAAGCGTCCTTGGCATAAAAAGCTAATTTCTCATGTTTATGCCATTTTAGATTTTCTTCTTTTATTCCTATGGATAAATAATATTCCCAGCGATTTTGTTTTAGTCTTTCATACTCATCAAGATCATTTTTCGGATGGACAAAATACTGCATTTCCATCTGCTCAAACTCGCGCGTTCGGAAAATAAACTGTCTTGCCGTAATCTCATTTCTAAACGCTTTTCCAATTTGGGCGATTCCAAATGGAATTTTCACGCGCGTTGAATCAAGAACATTTTTGAAATTCACGTAAATCCCTTGGCAAGTTTCACCTCTTAAGTATGAGATATTTTCATCCGTAATGCTCCCTTCAAGATTCCCTAGATTTGTTTTGACAAGCAAATTAAACTTTTTTATTTCAGTAAAATCATTTTTCCCGCACGCGGGACATTTTATTTTTTCACGGTTGTCATTAAAAATTTCTCCGATTTCATCTTCGCTCATTTTTTCATCGGCAACAACTCCTATATTTTCAAGCAGATGATCCACTCTAAATCTGTTATGACATTTTTTGCATTCAATCAATGGATCCGCGAAATTTTGAACATGCCCGGACGCTTCCCAAATTTTTGGATGCGTAAAAATCGCCGAATCCAATCCAACAATATCTTCCCTTTCCTGAACCATATACCTCCACCATGATTTTTTAATATTATTTTTCAATTCCACTCCGTATGGTCCAAAATCATAAATTGCCGAAAACCCCCCATAAATTTCAGAAGATGGGAAAACAAAACCCCGCCTTTTACATAGCGAGATTATTTTTTCCATTTTTTGTTTGTCTTCACTCATCGCGTTTATCCTACCAAAAAATAATGACGCTGTCCACTTCCCGTTCTTCTCGCCTATCGTCTTTATCCCGCGGAATTATCAATCAACGGGTTGACGTAATTGATAATTCGTAATTGATAATTGATTAGAATCCCCTGTCTAAACTCATGATCCTTACGCTTTTCGCTTTCAATTCCTTTTTAATATGTTCAAACGCTGGCATGGGATTTGATTTTTTACCACACGTAAAAATATCCACCGCCGCGTATAAATATTCTGGATAAGTATGAATGGAGATATGACTCTCCGCCAGTATCCCAAAAATTGTCACTCCTTGTGGAGAAAATTTTTTTGTTCCCAATTTCACTAAGTGATGATTGGCCACCTTTATCGCGTCTTTGATAATTTTTTTAAGCGCGTCGCGATCATCAAGAATTTTTTTATCGCATTTTATAAATTCAGCGATTACCTGCTTTCCCACTTTTTTCATATTTCATGTGTTCTCCTTAATGTCCCTCAATTTTTTCATGAGATCCAAATAAAATTTTAGATTATGTATAGTCGCTAATCGCATCCCCAATATCTCCTTTGTATCAAGAAGATGTCTAACATACGCTCTTGAATAATTCTTGCAAACATAGCAATCGCAATTCTCGCTAATTGGTCCAAAGTCATCTTTATACTTAGCGTTAGTAATTTGTATTGTCTCATAAAACTTCTTGCCACTCGTTTCGTCCGCCGTCAATTGGAAATTGGAAATTGGAAATTGGAAATTGAATAACGATCCATGTCTCGCGTTTCTCGTCGGTATTACGCAATCAAACATATCAACTCCCAATTTTACGGCCTCAACTATATTCTCGGGCTTCCCCGATCCCATATAATAGCGCGGTTTATCTTTTGGCAAATAATTTAACGCGAATTTCAATGTCTCCATCATTTCGTCGTGCGTCGCGCTGACTGTGTCAGCGCCACCGATAGCGTATCCATCAAAATCAATCTCTCGCAATTCCAACGCGCTTTGTTTTCTCAAATCTTCAAAACGATTCCCTTGGACAATTCCAAACAACAATGGACGGTTAATATTATCAGCGCTCCAATCAATTTTACTAATAAAATATTTTTTGCATCTCCTCGCCCATCTCGTTGTTCTGTCCACTGACATTTTAGCATATTTATAATCGCAATCCCATGGGATGCATTCGTCAAAACACATTATTATATCTGATCCAATCTTTAACTGAATATCTATGGATTTTTCCGGAGAGAGCATTCTTTTCTCTCCATTGATTGGATTCTTAAATTCCGCTCCTTCTTCAGAAAATTTTGTCCATTTACCTAAAGAAAAAACCTGAAACCCTCCACTATCGGTTAAAATGGGCTTATTCCAGCGCATAAACTTATGTAATCCTCCAGCTTTTTCTATAAGATCTTCCCCCGGTTTTAACCATAAATGATATGTATTGCTCAAAATAATTTGCGCTCCGACTGATTCTAAATCTTCAGAAGTTAATCCTTTGACTGCTCCGCGTGTCGCGATTGGCATAAAAAAAGGGGTGTGTATAACACCATGTTGAGTTCTTAAAATATTTTTATTCTCTTCGCCTTTTTTCATGCTCAAAATCCGTAAACATCACAAAACTTATATATTATCGCGACAGTCGTCATCATGATTCACGATTGATTAATTCACTACTCTATATTGCGTTTGAGATAAATTTTTATCTTCTGGCAAGCTAGTTGTTTTCGCTTCGGATACCGCTGAAAGAATTTTCCCGGTAAAAGTATCTTCCCCTAAACATTCTGATTTATTTAACAAAAGCATTGTTTTCCCAACGTCTGGAAGAGCGGGTCTAACGCTAACCTGAAAAATAGATTCATACAAAGGAGCTTTGATCCCCGTGTTAGCTGGAATTGTTCCAATATCCCAAATAACTGTTCTCGTTATATTGCTGAAGGAGATATTTCCGTTAGCGGTAAAAGAGTTATTTCCCCATCCAATCCCCGGAGGCAAGACAGTTGTAATTTTCGTATTTTTTACATCGTTAGCGACATTAAGAAGTTGCCAGCGAATCGTGTATGAAGTAGTTTCTCCAACTTTCGGAGGAATTGGCCCAAAATTGCTAATTCCGTCATTGTTATAATATGAACCTTCAACTATAATCGCCAACTTAGAATTAATTTTTACGCTTATTTTATTCCCGCCGATTGGTTCTTGCATACCTTCAGATTTTGCCGAAGGAATACTGGAAATAACAAAGTTTTTTGATGCTCCTCCGTTCATCGGCAAAGTATTTTTAATTTTTAACGAAAATTCTAAAGTTTCTTCGCTCATTGAAGGAAAATACCCAAAATTATTTATTCCTGACGAATCCCACTCTATTGAATTGTCCGAAGAGACAGAGCCATTCTTTACCAATAATGAAGAAAAGTCAATGGCGTTGCCGTCCAACATGGAAGAAACCGTCACGCCGCTTAACGCGTTTTGCGATGTATTCTTTACTTTAATAACAAATTCAATTTTATCTCCAATATCCGCGTTTTGTATATCCTCCGCGACTGATTGCGTGATTTGAATTTCCGGAGTCATTAAAATTGTTGTTCCGCTTGCTTCACTATACGCGTAAAAATTGTCATTCTCCACAATCCCTATTTTGACTTCTATGTCTTGCCTTTCCGCTACGTTCCCAAACAAGCTTCCTATCAATTTGAATTTTACAATATCGTCTTGAGCAAAATTATCTATTAAAATCTCCTCATCATTTCTGATAAAAGCTTCTTTTATTTCAGTATCGGTAATTTGCGTAACTTCGTTTGGCAAGAAACCAAAAGGAGGAATAATTTTCAAAATCAAATATGAGAAATCCGTATCTGATAAATTTTCACAGGTTATCTCATATTCCACGCTTTTTCCAGAAACAACTTCGCTTGGAGCTTCAATGGATAATTTAATTGGGCAAGATTTAACGCTAATTTTAGCATTAGTTTTTTTACTAAAAAATGAATTAAAATTTGTCGGCATATATTGAATCTCCGCCTCTATTAAAAACTCGGAACCTTCCATGCCGAACATCCGCGCGGGAATTTCTATAATATTAGATTCTCCTTTAGCGATTGTTCCGATATCCCATGTTTTCGTTGACATTATTTTATCTTCATCTCGCATTATCATAGAATCTGGATGATGAAATATAATGGCCACATCTTTCAAATCAACTCTAGAAAAATTTCCATATTTAATAGTTATCACTTCTTCTATTCCGGAAATAACCTCCTCGTCGCATTTCATTTCAAATATTATATCCTTTTCCCTAAAAGACGATCTGTTTTTCAAAAAATAAAAAAGAATAGCGCTGCTTCCCAATAAAGACGCGATAACAAATAATGTTCCCCAAACAAAAATCATTTTCTTGACGCTTGACGATATTTTTTTTCTATGATGTTCCGTCATTCGTATTTCTTCCCTTGGCAAATTATTTTCAGCGCTTTGATTTGGCGTAGTCGGAATAAAATTTTCCGGAATATCTAAAGGTTTTATCTCCTTTTTTTCAAAATCAACTCTTGGAGGCTCCTCCCCCCCTCTTTTATATATTTGGTTTTCTAGATCTTGCAACGACATAATAAAATTTTAACATCTACGCGTAGGGAACAAAAATCTTTGTTTCCTACTATTATTCTACAACATTTTTAAGAAATTGCCACGAATTTAGTTTGCTGTGGATAGAATTAGATAATGGATCTTCAATTATTTTTCTCAATTTGGAAAGGTTTACTCCAGATAGATCAACCTTTTCAATAATGTCATATCCGAATTTTAGGCACAGTCTTAAAAGTTTTGTTTCATTATTTTTATCCTTAAAATCGGGACAACATCCGGAAATGCTTAACAAACGCGCCGCGAACACCGCTGGGATATATTTAATTTTGCGAGCGGGCGCGGACTCAATCTTGTCTAAAACATCCACAAGCTCGCGATATTCTTCTAACACGATAACATTTTCTTCTAACATTTGTTCCACCAATTCGGCAACAAAAAATCCTACCGCGAGGCGTTCAAGATCCAATTTTATATTTTTGTAATAATCATCTGTTATACTGCTTGTTAATCTTGGAATTTTTTTTCCCATCACGAACGCGATCTCGCTTTTATTAAATAAGTCTAGATGTCCCGCTAATTTAGCGTCAATTTTTTTTACGCCCTTCGCGAATATTTTCATTTTCCCAAAATCTTTTGTTAAAATAACAAAAAAAGCATCCGCTTCTCCAAAAGGGATACTTCGCAAAATTATTCCTTCTGTCCGTTGTATCTCCGTCATGTTTGTATTATACCACATTAAAACACGCGTAAAAACGCATATTTTAAAAGGGCGAATTATATGAATTCGCCCCTACTACATTAAATAAATCCCTTCAATTTTTTTACCTGTCGGACTACACCATGTCTCTGGTATGTAAAGTCTCTGGCTCCATTGGAATCCTTGCCGTTCCATAACTTCGTGTGACAAGAATCCTAGTCCGAATCTTCCTCCCTCCTTAATGAGAAAATTTCTGCTTTCGGAAATAACTATTGCCGACCCTGCATAACATGTCCCACTGGCTTTTAATTCGCTGGAACACGACTTATGAGTCATATCCTTTAACGATCTTCCAATTATTCCAACAATTTTTTCATCTAAAACGTTGGTATCCGTAAAAAAGAAAACTTGCGGATTCCAACAACAAACGCACAAAACTATCTTTCTCATTTTCCCCTCCTTCTTCGCTTTAGCGAAGGATAGCGGTCCGCCGTAGTCATTCATGGAACGACGTAGGAGACTATTGTCGTTTTATATTTACGCTTTGCTAATTTTCAAAGACCAGTTTTTGGCTTCTTTCTCAAAAATAAAATTATCTTTCACGTTTTTCCCTACTTTTTCCGCGAGAACTTCTCTTTTTATATATTCCGCGAAATTGGAAAACGCTTTTTTTATATTCTCATCGTTGGAACTCCACAAAACGTTTATTCTGTCATCCACGTTAAAACCCGCCTCTTTTCTGGCTTGCTGAATAAATCGCACGATTTCTCTCGCGATTCCTTCAATCCTTAAATCATCTGATATCTCTGTGTTTAACAAAACCGTTAATCCATTATTTTCTACCGCCACGGTCTTTTCGTTCGTTCTTTGTAATTTGTTATTTGTGATTTGTAATTTTTTCACATTAATCTCATCAATTATCAAACTTTGCAACTCTTCCAACAGTTCTCCGCTACCCATAACGATAATGCCAGATAACGGTTGTCTAACTTTAATTCCCGCTTTCGCTCTCGCCGCTAATCCCAATTCAACAATTTTTCTTGTCTTTGCCATTTGATCATTTAACTTCTCGTCAATTATATTTTCATCCGCTATCGGAAAATTCTCCAAATGCACCGATCTCTCCGCACTAGAATTTCGGGGAACAGATTTGCCTTCACGAGTCAGCTTCGTAGATCCGATTTTTAAATTTCCATAAATCATCTCTGAAATAAATGGAGTGAATGGCGACATGACTTTAGATAATTCCAACAATACGGTATACAAAGTTTGGTAAGCGCTATTTTTGTCTTCATCGTTTTCGCTCTTCCAAAACCTCCTGCGAGACCTGCGAATATACCAATTAGAAAGATTATCAATAAAAGCGGGAAACGATTTTACGGCTTTGTTTAATTCATAATCTTCCATTCTCCGATTAACTTCTTTTATCAGCATATTTAATTCGGAAATAATCCATTTATCCAATAAATTTTTAGATAACGTGTTTTCTTTTGGTTCAAATTTGTCAATTTCAGCGTATAGAACAAAAAACGAATATGAATTCCAAAGCATTCTTCGCATTCCCCTCACGACATCCGCTATGTCAGATTCCTTAAAATTAAGATTTTCCGCTGACATTACCGGAGATGAAAGAATATAGAATCTTAAAGCATCCGCTCCATATTCTTCAAGAACTTTCGCGGGATCGGGATAATTTCGCAGTCTCTTTGACATCTTTTTCCCATCCTCCGCCAAAACAATTCCGTTTACCACAACATTTTCATACGCGACAGATTTTTTTATCGCCGAGGAAATAAGATGCAGATAATAAAACCAGCATCTCGTTTGATCAACTCCTTCAGCGATAAATTTCGCGGGCGCGGGATTGTGATCTTCCGCGTATGGCATTGATCCTGAATCAAACCACGTGTCTAAAACATCTGGAATTCGTCGCATCGTTCCGCCACACTTCTCGCATTTGAAAGTAATTTTATCCACAACATGCTTATGCAAATCCGTAATTTTCTCCCCGCTTAATTTTTCCAGTTCATCCACGGAACCTATCACTTTTATATTCTCGCATACATGGACATTCTTATTTTCATTCTTTTTGAGACTTGAGGTTTGATTTTTAATTTTTTGATCGCATTTCCAAATCGGCATGACCGACGCCCAATATCTTTGCCTGCTAATTGACCAGTCTCTCGCGCCTTCCAGCCATTTGCCAAAACGCCCTTCTTTAATATGTTTCGGGATCCAGTTGATTTCTTTCGCTAACTCTATCGCGTCATCTTTTATTTTCCCCACGTTCACAAACCACGAGGATGTCGCGTAATTAATCAATGGAGTTTCGCACCTCCAACAGTGAGGATAACTATGTTTATACTGCTCTTTGTCAAAAAGTAAATTTTTGTCCGCCAGATATTTAATTATTTCAACATCCGTTTTCTGATGATCGTCTTTTGGTTTGACCAAAAGTCCCGCGAATTCACCCGCCTCTTTTCTGATAATCCCATCTATTCCAACGTGTTGAACAAAAGGAAGATTTTTTTCTTTTCCCAAATTAAGATCGTCTTCTCCAAACGCCGGAGCAATATGCACAACGCCCGTACCTTCTTCGGTAGTAACAAAATTCGCTTCATAAATTTTCCAGCCAGTCTGATTCGCCACAGCCTCAGCGGAGGCGGCTTCGCCTTTTAAATTTTCTTGTTTAGAATAATAGTCAAACAATGGCTTGTATTTCTTTCCAACTAAATCTTTCCCCTCAAATTTTTCAACAATTTCATATTCTTCATCCTGTAATACTTTTGACAGTCTATCTTCAGCTAAAATATAAAACTCTCCGTATTTCATGTTTGAATTTTGATTTGTATTTTTGAGATCTAACCCGCCTGCAACGCTTTGCGTAGCAATGCGGGCAGGTTTTTGAAATTTGATTTTGCAATATTTAATTTTATCGCCCACCGCCAACGCGACATTTCCGATCAGTGTCCACGGCGTTGTCGTCCATGCTAAAACAAAAGTTCCCGGTTCATCTTCCAATTCAAATTTGGCAATCACCGACAAATCTTTCACGTCCTTGTATCCTTCCGAAACTTCCGATTGAGAAAGAGTAGTCTCGCAACGCGGACAAATGTGCATGGATCTATATCCCTCGTAAATCAACCCTTTCTTCCAAAGTTCTTTGAACACCCACCACACGGATTCCATGAAAGACAAATCCATTGTTTTATAACAATTTTTCATGTCCACCCATCTTCCCAGTCTGTTGATAATAATTTCCCATTCTTTAACGTATCCAAGAACTTTTGACCGGCAAGTTTCGTTAAATTTCTCTATTCCCATTTCTTCAATTTCTTTTTTATGAGATATCCCAAGTTCTTTTTCCGCGATATTTTCAATTGGCAGACCATGACAATCCCATCCCCATTTTCGCTCAACAAAAAAACCGCGCATTGTCCAATAACGTGGTACGACATCCTTCATTACGCTGGCAACTAGATGCCCGTAATGCGGAGTTCCCGTAGCGAATGGAGGACCATCTTTGAAAATATATTTCTTCGCGTCCTTCCGATTTTCCAAAGATTTTTCAAAAATTTTATTTTTATTCCAAAAAGAAAGAACTTCTTTTTCAAGATCCGCTATTTTCTTTTTGTCATCAATTGGTTGAAACATAAATCTTTCTTCATTATCTTATCATAAACCTCCAACGTCTCTCTCGCGCATTTCTCCCATGAAAAAACTCGCGCGCGACTGCAACTCTTCTCCTCTTGATCTTTTTTATTATACCTATTCATTGAAAATTTTAATATCTTGTCCGCGATGTCATCAATGTCGTATGGATTTACAAAATCCGCGACTCCATCCGCAATTTCCTTCAGAGCGGGTATATCAGAAACGATAATAGGAATACAACAAGCCATCGCTTCAACGACAGGAGAACCAAATCCTTCATAAAGCGGAATAAAAATAAAAGCGCACGACGCTTGAAAGAGCGGAGCCATCTCCTCCGGAGATATGTATCCCGTAAATACCACGTCTTTTTCAATTCCTAAATCAACCGCCATACTTCTAATTTCTTCCGCCATCCAACCATCTTTCCCCGCGATAACCAATTGGCACGCGCTGGAACTTTTATCTTTGGCCTTCTTAAAAGCCTCCATCAAACGAGTAATATTTTTCACAGGTTCAATTGTCCCCATGTACAAAAGAAAATGATCGCTCAAATTATATTTTTTCTTAATATCTTTAATCTTATTCTCATCTTTATGACTACAAATACGCTCATCAATTCCTTCATGTATCACAGTAATTTTGTTTTCAGGGATCTCCAATAACGCTATTACATCTTTTTTCAGAGAATTAGAGGAAACTATTAAACTTAAATGATCAAAATTCATCTTAAGAGCTTTATTTATTCTCTTAATTCTATTTTGAATTTCGGGAGAATACAATTCTGGATATTTAGCGCTTCCTATCCCCCTCCCCGTAACAACGATTTGACCAGAAAATTTTGGGAGAACGGCAGAACTCAACCCAATGATATGCAAGATGTCTAGATTCTCTTGGTTAAAAAACCCGCCTAACATTATGTCCCTATATCTGCTTGGCAAGAATCGTCTGTATTTGTTGAATGGAAAAAATTTGACCGAGAAATTATCTTTCTGAAACTTATCAATATCTTTTTCTCTGACAGTGGAATCTAAAAAAATCACGTATTCATTTTTTTTGTCTATTTTCTGTAGTTGGCGCAACAAATGGTAAGTGTAGTGACCTACGCCTATATTTCCTTTCTTTTCTGGGTTCAAAATTGATCTCGCGTCAATTCCTATTTTCATATTTATAAATTACATTTTTTCTGGAGCGCTAACTCCCAATAATCGCAGAGATTCCTTCAAGACTATTTGCGTCGCCAAAATTAATTGCAGTCGGGCGATCGTAGAATCTTTGTCTTCGCTAATCACTTTGCGTTGTTCATAAAAATCATGAAAGTCTCTCGCTAAATCAATCGCGTAGTGCGTTAAATAACTCACGTTAAAATCAAAAACAACATCTTTAATCACATCAGAAAACACGGATAGTCTTCTTATCAAACATAATTCCGATTCGGAATATTGGTATAAATGTTTCGCTTTTTCCACTTTTTCAACAATCTTTTTCTCTTCTGCCATTTTTATAATACTGCAAATTCGCGCGAACGCGTATTGGACATAAAATACCGGATTCTTTTTAGACTTTTCTCGCGCGAGATCAAGATCAAAATCCATGTGTGAATTGACGGAATACATGAGAAAGAAAAACCTCGCAACATCAACTCCTATATCATCAACCAGGGTCTTCAACGTCATAAATTCGCCAGTTCTTTTGGACATTTTTATTTTTTTCCCACCCTCTACCAATCTAACCATCTGAACAAGAATGAAATCTACGTCAATTTTGCATTTTAACGCCTGAATTATCGCGTTAATTCGCGGCATGTAGCCATGGTGATCCGCTCCCATTACTTCAATCGCTTTGCGAAATCCTCGTTTTTCTTTATTTTTGAAATAAGCGGCATCTGACGCGAAATAGGTTTTTTCTCCATCGTTTTTCACTAACACTCTATCTTTATCATCTCCAAAATTCGTTGATCTAAACCACAACGCTCCTTCTCTCTCGTATAACAGTCCGTCATGGTCTAATTGCTCTAAAACTTTTTGAACTTCATCTTTTCTTTGCAACCATGATTTATTGTATAGTTCGCTTTCATAAAACCATCTATCATATCTGACATTCGCCAAATCCAAATCTTCTTTGATCATATCAATCATATTCACAAGAGTGAACTCTTTAACCGCTTTTTTTACGTCTTCCAGCCCTTCAATATCAATCATTTCCTCAATCACAAACTTTTTCGCTATTTCTTTTATATAATCTCCTTGATAACAATAATCTGGAAAATCAATTTCTTGTCCTTTGAGTTCTATCGCTCTTCGCGCGACAGATTCAATTAAAATGTCAATTTGTTTTCCCGCGTCGTTAACATAATATTCTTTTTGCGCGTTGTATCCGGCCTTGCTCAAAACATTTCCCAATGTGTCTCCAAAAAAAATGCCTCTACTGTGCGCCACGGTAAGAGGACCTGTTGGATTCGCGGAACCGAATTCAATTTGAACTTTTTGTTTCTTTCCTAAATTCAAATTTCCATAAACGGACTTTTGCTTAAGAATTCTTTTCACTTCGTCGGATAAAAATTGTTTAGAAAACTTAAAATTGATAAATCCATTCGCTTGTTCAATCTCGGAAAAACAGTTACTGATCCTTTTATCTTTTTTGATTTCATTGACGATTTCATCCGCTAAAACTTTCGCGGATTTTTGCGTCGTTCTTGCCAACCGCATCGCGACATTTGAAGAATAATCGCCAAAAGAACGTTCTTTCGGATTTTCTATCTCCGCGGATAATTGAACTCCGTAAGAATTTTTAATAATTTCATTGATTTTTTGCGATAGGTATTCTTTCATATTTTTTCCCTTTCGCGCTTCAATTTAATAGTATTATATCATGCTTTAATTAGTTTCGGCAAGACTTGAAATAAAAGGTATTTTATGTTAAAATATGCTTATGGATACACGAGTTTTAGCGACAAATAAAAGAGCTTTTTTTGATTATGAGATTCTTGAAACATTAGAGTCTGGATTAGTTTTGACTGGTCAAGAAGTAAAATCTGCTAAATTAGGTCATATTAGTCTGATAGGAGCGTATGTGATTTCGCGTAATGGCGAGGCTTTTTTGACTAATTGTCGGATTTCTCCCTATGAATACGCGGGATTGCTATCTTCATATAATCCAGAGAGATCCAGAAAACTGTTGTTGCATAAAAACGAAATTGCTAGGTTAATAGGAATGTCTAAACAAAAAGGCTTGACATTTATTCCCATTAAGGTGTATATTAAGCATGGCTGGATTAAGGTTGAATTCGCCATAGCCAAGGGAAAAAAGAAATTTGACAAAAGACAGTCTATCAAGAAACATGACGATGATAGAAATACCGAGAGAGAACTAAAACAATCAAGTAATTTGAAATTTTCGCATGGGGGTGTTTAGTTTCGATAGGAGTTTTCTTTAAAAAATAGCAAGCTATGGAGAGTCCATATAAAAAACATCACTCACTTAATAAGTGCAGTCAACAAATTGAAGAGCTTAGTTGCTTCGGTGACTAGACCTCTTGCTTTTGCTACCGCCTAACCGCGATAGCCATCAAACCGCTCAAGCCTGATAGGCGGATCTTGGTGTTATACATCTGGCTATAATCGCGATCCGCTTTCAATCGCGATTGAATCCTTGGAAGCTTCGGTAAAAAGTTTTCTGACTATCTTTTATCTTTTTACTTAAAACCTTAGATAGAATAAGCTTGTAGAATATTTTTTAAATAACTTCTAAACGCGGGTTCAATTCCCGCCATCTCCACATATAAACACTAACTGTATTC
>CAZUBR010000002.1:0-15819 GCA_964618965.1 uncultured Candidatus Saccharibacteria bacterium
TTATAAAATCAACTAAAGAAAAAGTTAAAGAAATTATTGAAAAAAACATGTCTACTGACGTGAAACCTAATTGGTCCTATTTAAGAGACCATATCAGAGATGATATTGGACAATTTTTGTATTCAAAAACAGAAAGAAGACCAATGGTACTGCCGGTTATTATTGAAGTATAGACAAAGTTTGAACTTATAAAATCATGGTTCAAGATAATAAAATTATGAATAATAAAAACACAAAAAATTCAATTCTATCTTCTGATACCAAACGAGCCATCATAGCAATCATTCTATTTGTTTTAGCTGTTGTTAGCTTGTTAGCGGCTTTCAAGTGGGGAGGAAATGTCGGAAACGCCATCTTCGCGATATTTCAATATGCTTTTGGTTGGGGAGTATATTTAGTCGCGTTATCGCTATTGATTATCAGTGGTTTAATTCTAAAAACAGAAACCACTTCTCTCTGTTGGATAACAACGTCCTCTATCGCAATAATGTTCTTTAGCGTTTTGGGAATTATTCAGCTTATTTTCGGAAATTTATCTTCTGGACAAGCAAGCGGAGGACAAATCGGATATTGGATTGGAATAAGCATGGAAAATATGTTCGCGTTCCCCGCAAGTTTGATAATTCTTTTTTCAATCTTTCTTATAGCGTTTCTTGTGACAACTAACGTGTCTTTAATCGCTATTTGGAATAAATTGAGAAAAAGATCTTCTCAAACCGCCCAAGACAAAAAAGATGAATCTGTCCCAAACGAAAAAGAAACAATTTGGCCGTCTCTTAAAAAGATGCTTCCTTCCATAAATTTTCAAAAGAAAACCGAAAGTGAAGAATTTACCAAAAGTAAAACGCTTGATGAAAAACAAGAAAAGACCGCTTTTACCGTTTCACAGGGAGTCGCCTCCGTTTCCGCGGGAGCTACGGCGGACCGAAGCAAGAGTTATAACGGGTTTCCCCTTAGTTTATTGGAAGAAGGAACAAAAAACGGATCGCAAAAAAATCTTTCTTCTGAAAATTTGGCGGTAAACTCTAATATCATTAAGAGAACTTTAGAAACTTTTAACATTAACGTGGAGATGAAAGAGATTAACGTGGGACCTACCGTCACTCAATACACGTTAAAGCCATCTGAAGGGATTAAATTAAGCAGAATTGTCGCGTTGCAAAATGACTTAGCTTTATCTCTCGCTACCCACCCTATAAGAATAGAAGCTCCTATCCCGGGAAAATCTCTTGTCGGCATTGAGGTTCCAAATAAAACATCCGCCATTGTTCGATTAAAAAATATTTTAGAAAGTTCTTCATTTAGAAAAAATAATAAATCCTTATTATTCGGATTAGGATTAAACGTTTCTGGAAATCCAGAAAACGCCGATCTCGCGAAAATGCCTCATCTCCTTATCGCGGGTTCAACAGGAAGCGGAAAATCCGTATGTATCAATTCAATAATAATTAGTTTTTTACATAATAACGCTCCTTCAAGATTAAGAATGATATTAATAGATCCAAAAAGAGTTGAGTTATCAATGTATAATGGAATCCCTCATTTACTTTCTCCTGTTATTTCAGATCCCGGAAAAGCAATTAACGCGCTTAAGTGGGCAGTCAAAGAAATGGAAGATCGTCTTGTAAAACTTCAGGACGCGGGGGCTAGAGATATTGATTCATATAACGCGAGAAAAGGAATTGAAAAACTTCCATATATAGTTATAATAATAGATGAACTGGCCGATCTAATGGCAAGCAATTCTAATGGAATAGAGGCTGGAATAGTAAGAATTGCTCAAATGGCAAGAGCAGTAGGAATACATCTAATTGTTTCCACGCAAAGACCATCCGTTGAGGTTATTACAGGACTTATCAAAGCGAATATCCCGGCTAGAATCGCTTTCAGAGTCGCGAGCCAAATTGATTCACGAACTATTTTAGATGGCAGTGGAGCGGAAAAACTCCTTGGTAATGGCGATATGCTCTTTTTACAAGGAGATTTAAGCAAGCCAGTGAGAATCCAAGGAGCATATCTTACGGAAGAAGAAGTAAAAAGAGCTGTTCAATTTATTCAAGATCAGGCAATTATCAGCGATGATGAGGATGGAAACGATATTGATATCAACGCTTCATCATTCGCGGATGTTCCAAACTCAAATTCTACCATAGATGATGATCTTTATGAGGAAGCGAAAGAAATTGTTTTACAAGCGGGTAAAGCATCCGCGTCGTTATTGCAAAGAAGACTGCGAATTGGGTACGCGCGCGCGGCGCGTCTTATAGATATTCTTGAGGAACAAAAGGTTGTAGGGCCTGCGGATGGAGCACGCCCTCGGGAGGTCTATGATCAAGACTAATGGTTTTACTAAAACATCCGTCACATCTAGAACGCTTGGGAGTGTATTAAAAAAAATACGCGCGAATAAAGATCTTTCCCTGGAAGAAATTTCTAACGCGACTAAAATTCAAGTTAAATATCTGCGCTGGTTAGAAGATGATAATTACAAAAGATTGCCCGCTCCCGTGTATGTTGAAGGGTTTTTGAAAAGCTACGCGAAGTTTACGAACGAAGACTATAAAGAAATTATCGCGCTTTTCAGAAAAGAGCAAGGAATTAGAGAAAATATGTCCAGCAAAGACAAAAATCTTGGACCCATGAAACCGCTTAAAGATACTTCTATTATCATATCTTCAAAAATCATAATTATTTCTCTTGTATGTTTGGCCACTCTGATATCATTCGCGTATTTATACAGGCAGGCCTATTTTATTTTTGCCCCTCCAACAATAGAAATATCTTCTCCATCGCGTGATACGACTATTTCAAATCAAACAATAGAAATTATTGGAAAATCTTCTGTGGGATCGCAAATTTCTATAAACGATCAATCAATTTTCGCTAATACGGACGGAACATTTCAGGAAAACATAAAATTAAATGAAGGATTGAATGTTCTAAAAATCTCTTCCATCAATAAAATGGGGAAAAAATCAGAAGTTATACGAAATATAATCTATCATCCCAAGGTTGACAATCAATAGAGTTATCCTAATAAATAATCAAAAGGACAAGCATTATGCCAGAAAAAAATATACCCTTGAATGGCAAAGGTTCGGGGAAAGAAACATCCGCCCGAAGCGGACAGGAGGCGATAGATAAAACTATCAAAGATATACAGGAACGATTTGGGGAGGGAGCAATCATGAAACTCGGAGAAATTAAAAAAGTTGACGTGGAAGCAATTCCTACGGGATCTATTTCTTTGGACTTCGCGTTAGGTATTGGAGGTATCCCAAAAGGAAGGATTATAGAAATTTTTGGAGCGGAATCAAGTGGTAAAACAACATTGGCAACGCATATTATCGCGAACGCGCAGAAAAAAGGAGGAAAGGCCGCGTTTATAGACGCGGAACACGCGATGGATCCAGAGTATGCCAAAAAAATTGGAGTCAATATTGATGAATTATTAATTTCACAGCCAGACACGGGAGAACAAGCGCTTGAAATCACGGAAGCATTAGTCCGTTCTGCCATGTTAGACGTGATAGTGATAGACTCTGTCGCCGCGCTAACTCCAAAAGCTGAAATTGAAGGAGAAATGGGAGACCGCCATATTGGACTTCAGGCCCGTTTAATGTCACAGGCATTAAGAAAATTAGCGGCAGTTACTAGTAAAACTAATACTTGCATCGTTTTCATAAACCAAACAAGAATGAAAATTGGAGTTATGTTTGGAAATCCTGAAACTACCACGGGAGGAACGGCATTAAAGTTTTACTCATCCGTGAGAATAGAAATACGAAAGTCCGCTCAAATCAAACAAGGGGATAATATCATCGGATGCCGAGCAAAATTAAAGATAGTGAAAAACAAGGTAGCGCCTCCATTTCAAAAGGCGGAGTTTGACATTATGTATAACGAAGGGATCTCTTTGGCTGGAGACGCGCTCATGCTCGCCATTGAAAAAGGGATTGTAAAAAAAAGCGGAACATGGTTTAGCTACAAAGAAGAAAAAATTGGGCAAGGTTTTGAAGGAGCCAGAAAATTCCTCAAAGAGAATCCTAAAGTGTTGGATAATGTAATTAAGGATATAAAGAATAGCCAGAAAGTTGAAAAATAGAAAGCCAAAAGTTCAACAATCAAAAATTATCACATATTAAAAACGCTTCGTTAATGAAGCGTTTTTAATATAATCCGAGCTATTGCTCCCGTAAAAACCGAACTTTATAACTTTGTAAACTTTATGATTTTGAGACGTATTCTCCCGTTTCCGTATTTATTTTTATAACATCTCCCTGTTTAATGAACAAAGGCGTGCTTACTTCAACTCCGTTTGATAAAATAACTTTCTTGCTACCACCATCTACCGTATTTCCCTTAATAGCCGGCGGAGCCTCAACAACTTCAAAATCCATTTTAATAGGAATCTTGATTCCTAATGGATTTCCGTTAATTAAAATAATTTCAATCTCTATACCATCAACAAGATATTTTCTTCGTTCTCCTATTTGATCGCCGCTCAAAGGGATTTGCTCAAAAGTATCATTATCCATGAAATAAAAAACTTCTCCATCTTTATAGAGAAATTGCATTTTTTTAGACATTATGTCCGTCTCTTCAAACTTGTCACCTGCCTTAAAAGTCTCTTCGCTAATCGCGCCCGTCTTCAAATTCCTTATTTTTGTCCTCAAAACGGCTCCTCCTCTTCCTGTTTTGGAATGTTCGCGAAAAAGAACCTCAAAAGGGTTCCCATTACGCATAAAAATAGTACCAACATTCAGGTCGCTTATAGTCATAATTTTCGTCAGTTATCTGCTAGTATACGGCACTATTGCCATAAATCTCGCTCTTTTGATAACGCCTGCCAATTGTCTCTGGTGCTTGGCGCACACCCCCGTTCTTTTAGGGGATGCTATTTTAGCTTGAGCGGTCATAAATTTTCTTAAAAGTTCGCTATCTTTGTAGTCAATTTTATCAATTTTTTCAACACAAAAAAAACAAACCTTTTTTTTAGCCTTTGGCATTCTCGGTTTTTTGTGAATTGGTTTCTTTAACATACAATTAGTTAAAAGTTATCTAGCTTAGAATGGTATATTTTCAATTTTTATTTCATCTGGATTATCCGCTGGAATCGGTTCCATACTATCCGTTGCCATAGATGGACTTGATGTAAAATTTCCTTTTCTTTCAGCATCATCATTTCTTGGAGTTGTATTTCCCCCTTTGGCTTTACTTCCCATTTGCATATTATCTCCGATAATTTCAGTTGTATATCTTTTTACTCCATCTTGTCCTTCCCAAGATCTTGTTTGTAATCTTCCTTCCACATAAACTTCTTGCCCCTTAACAAGATATTGAGCGGCAATCTCGGCAAGTCTTCCCCATAAAACAACGTTATGATATTCAGTCGCCTCTTGTTTAGCTCCGGAAGCGTCAGACCAAACCCTATTAGTAGCAACAGAAAACGACGTCACGGATCTTCCGCTTGTTGTCGTTCTTCCTTCAGGATCCTTGGTCAATCGACCTATAATCATGGCTTTATTTAAGTTCATATTTTTTTCCCTTTCTTTAGCTCGTCATTTTTTGCTCAAGACGTTTATATTCGCCATAAACAGAAGAGACGGCTATTCTCCTAAAATTTCATCAAGTTTTTTATCTAAATTATCCAAAGAAGTTTTGTGAGAATTTTCATTTCTCTCTTTTTTCTCTTTTTTGGGTTTTCCATCGCTCTTTTTTTCTTGAACATCTTCATCTTGTCCATTCATTTCATGTCCTGCCACGTTATGAAGAACGTCCGGAGAATGATTAGAATCTTTTTTGGAAACTATCACTCCTTGAGGAATTTCTCCTTTAATGGAAATAATAAGAAATCTTAGAATATCACTATTGTTATCCAATCTTTTTGATATTTTTTCAATCGCTTCTGGTTCGGAGTTAAAATACACTGTCACATAATAGCCATACTGTGAATCATCTATCTCATAACTCATTTTCTTCTTTTGAGGAACAGTGAACACATTTTGAGCAATATTGCTTCTTCCACCATTTTCAACTAAAATAGCGTCCACTTTTGATTGGATTAACGGCACATCGGTCTCATTAACCTTGCCCGGAATTATGTATGTTAACTCATAAATGTTGTTCATAACTGGTAGTATTCTATCATAGATAGATGTTATTCGTCAATAAGATTACAGACCAAAAAATTTGACTTTCAACTTTTAACTTTTAACTTTATACTCCACCACGTCCCCATCTCGCATAGCATAACCCTTCCCTTCTATTCTCATTTTTCCCGCCTCGCGAGCTTTCCCCCATCCTCCAACATTTAACAATTCTTGCCAACTAATCACTTCTGCTTTTATGAACCCTTTTTCAAAATCCGTATGAATTGTCCCAGCCGCTTGAGGAGCAAGCGTTCCTTTCGTAATTTGCCATGCTCTCGTCTCATCTTCTCCTGTTGTAAAAAATGTTATCATATTTAAAATCTCGTAAGCTCCGCGAACAAGTTTATCAAGCCCGGACTCTTCTTCTTCTCTTAACTCTTTCGCTTCTTCCGCGGAGAGATCGGACAGTTCCGCTTCTGTTAGAAAATCCATTTCAATGGAATTCTTATAAGGATTTTCTTCCCATGATCCGTTGATTAAATAAATTACTGGTTTCATGGATAATAATTGCAAATCTGGCATTTCGCCACGCGCATTGAAAGAACAAAGATTTTTATTCCCTACGGACAATGCTTCTTTATATCTTTCTAGAATTGCCATTTCTGCCACCGCGTCTTTTCGTCCGAATTTAACATCTTTTTCTATTTTTGCTATTCTTTTTTCTATCGTTTCCAAATCCTTCAACGCGAATTCCATTTCAATAATATCAATGTCTCTCCGCGGATTCACGTTTCCTTCCACATGAACAATATTACCGCTCGCGAAACTTCGGACAACATGAACAATAGCATCTACCTCTCTGATATTCGCCAAAAATTTGTTTCCAAGCCCTTCTCCCTTGCTTGCTCCCTTAACAAGTCCCGCGATGTCCACAAATTCCACTACGGCAGGAACCGTCCTTTTAGAATTAGACATTTTCGCAAGTTTTTCTATCCGATTGTCAGGCACGTCAACAATTCCGATATTCGGATCAATAGTGCAGAAAGGATAATTTGATATATCAATCTGTTTTCTAGTCAGCGCCTTAAATAATGTTGATTTCCCGACATTGGGAAGTCCCGCAATTCCTATTTTCATAACTTTCGGTTCGTGATAAAATTAAACTGATGAAAAAAATAAACGAAAAAATTTTTAGAGAATACGATATCAGAGGAAAATATCCTGAAGAAATTAACGCGGAAATTTATTTCTTGTTAGGTCAAACATACGCGCGTCTGCTAAAAAAACAACGCAGAAAAACAGACAACGCATTGTTGAGACACACAAAAACCGTTGTTGTCTCAAGAGACATGCGCGAAGAATCCGCGGAATTGGCAAGAGCTTTCACCAATGGGATTTTATCAGAAAATTTGAATGTTGACTATCTTGGATTAACATCTTCTCCTCTTCTTTTTTGGACCGTTGCTCAACGTGAATACATAGGCGGGGCTATAATTACCGCTTCGCACAACGTGTCGGGAATAAACGGAATCAAACTCTGTTTGCCTTATGCTAAACCGTTTGACACGCGAGATTTATTAAAATGGATTGATCCATCTTCGCTCCACGAGCTTCAGCGAACAAGTCCGCTAATTAAGAGCGACATGGCATTATTGCGGAAAAAGTGCTATATGGCGGAATATATTAAATTTATAAAGAGCTTTTTTGATGTTAAAAAAGAAAAAATAAAAGTTGTCGTTGACGCGGCGTGGGCGACCGCTAGCGATGAAATCCCATACATTTTTAACCAGACCGACATTGAATTTATTCCATTATGTTTTGGTCCAACAGAAAATTTTTCCGACAAAGACATAAACCCAGCTAACAACGGGGCTTTGGACGATTTGATAAGAACGGTTAAAAAATTCAAAACAGACATTGGTATCGCCTTTGATGGAGACGCCGATAGGATTTTTTTCGTGGATGAAGAAGGCAATGTAGCTGATCCGGAAATTATCTCCATTCTAATAGCATCAACCTTCTTGAAAAATAATAAGGAAAAAAATAAAAAGATAGTCATAGATTCACGCTCCGGATGGGCATCACAAGAATCTATTTCCGAAATGGGAGGACAAATTACAATTTCAAAATCCGGACATTCAAACATTAAAAAAGAAATGTTAAAGCAAAAAGCGATTTTTGGAGCAGAAACTTCCGGACATTATTTTTTCAACATTGGGAAGAAAAAACAATATGTTCCTTCCGACAACGCGATGATTGCCATGATTAAAATTTTGAATATTGTTAGCTCGTCAAAATTGCCTTTTTCAAAAATCCTGAAAAAACATAAAAGCTACCCAAAAAGTGGAGAGCTTAATTTCAAAGTGGCTGAACCTGAAAAAACGATAAAACAACTCGCGCTCCGCCTTCCAGCCTGCAAATCCAGTTCCACTTTTGATGGGTTAAGCGTTGAGTATGACAGCTGGAGAATAAACGCTCGCTCATCAAACACGGAAGATGGGATATTGAGAATTAACGTGGAAGCGAGAGATGCTGGAATATTGAGGGATAAAATAAGGTTGATTCGTGAAATTGTACGAAGTTAAAAAGTATAAAATCAAAAGCATGATGAACAACGAAGCAACGTTGGACATTATAAACTTTCAGTTTTTGCCTGATAACCCGTCCCTGCCGGTATCAGTCTTCCAATAATTACGTTTTCTTTTAACCCAAACAGCTTATCTTCTTTCCCGGAAACCGCCGCGGATGTTAGAACTCTTTGCGCTTCCTGAAATGACGCCGCGGAAAGAAAACTATCCGTTGAGAGAGACGCTCGAGTGATTCCAGTTAGCAACGCTTCTCCTACGGCAAGGGTCTTCCCTTGCTCTTTTAATTTTTCATTTTCTTCAATAAATCTAGTCCTAGTCACTTCGTCTCCCTCTAAGAATTCCAAGTCTCCAAAATCAAGAATTTTAATTCTTGAGAACATTTGTTTAATGATAACTTCAATATGTTTTTCTTGCAAATTTACTCCTTCAAGAGTATAAATTGTCAAAATTTCTCGGAGAATATATCTTCTCACGGCTTCCGCTCCCGAGATTTTAAACAATTCCTGCAAATCAACGTTTCCTTCAATCAACAATTGTCCAGGAGTAACGAGATCGCCCACTTTAACATTTGGAACTAAATTTAATGGAATCGCGTACTCTTTTTCTTTCTTTGTCTTATCATCAAGAACAATAATAAGACCATCCTTGATTTCTTTCACTTGCCCTTTGACGTCGGCTATGCACGCGCGACCTTTTGGAGATCTACATTCAAAAATCTCCTCAACACGAGGAAGACCATGAGTAATATCTCTGGTCGCGATACCTCCGGAATGGAACGTTCGCATAGTCATCTGCGTTCCAGGTTCTCCGATTGATTGCGCCGTAACGATCCCTACCGCCTCGCCAATTTTTATCAGTCCTTTTCTTCCTAAATCCGCCCCATAACATTTTCTACACACTCCTCTTGAAAGTTTACATGATAAAACGGATCTAACTTTCAATGAATCTGGATTTACTTTATCAATTATTTCTTTCATTTCTTCAGTGACAAGCGTTCCCTTTTTCACGACAGTTTCTCCCGATTCTAAATCTTTGACATCTTCCAATAATATTCTTCCGACAGCTCTCTGTCCAATAGTGTAGCCAAGATCTTCCGCGTCTTTTTTATTCAAGATAATTCCAATTTTATCTTTGCAATCTTCCGCCCTAATAACAACATCTTGAGCAACATCAACAAGTCGTCTCGTTAAATATCCCGCTCGAGCAGTTTTTAACGCTGTATCCACTAATCCTTTTCTCATTCCGTGAGTAGCGATAAAGTATTCAAGAACATCCAAACCTTTCTTGTAATTGCTTCTGATTGGCAACTCCAAAGTTTCTCCGGATGGGTTAATCACGGGACCCTTCATACCGCTCATTTGACATAATTGGCTAATGCTTCCTCTTGCTCCTGAATTAATTATTATGGAGGCCATATCATCTTCCCCTAAATTATCTTTAACTTCTTTGGCAATTTCATCGCGAGCGGCAAGCCAAATACGAACAATGAGATCTTTTTTTTCAGAATCTGATAAAAGACCCAAGTCATATTGTTTTCTGATTGTATCTGTTTTCTTATCGGCCTCTTCAATAATTTCCGCTCTTTTCGCGGGTTCTTTCAAATCATCCATTCCCCATGAAATTCCTGAGAGAGTCGCGTATTGAAAACCCACTTTTTTAATGTTATCTAGCATCGCGACGGTTTCACTTTGCTCGCATAAAATAACACTCTGTTCAATAAGTCTGGATAAACCCTTTTTATCAACTGTTTCTTCTACTCCCTGAAGTTCTTTTGGCAACTGTTGATTAAAGATAATTCTACCGACAGTTGTTTCAACAATTTCTTTTTCTTTTCTGACTTTGATTGGACTATGCAAATGAACAAACCCATTTTCGTAAGCCAAGATCGCTTCTTTCGTTGAAATAAAAATTTTACCATCTCCCGCTAAACCACTTCTTTTCTGGGTCAAAAAATAACATCCCAAAACAATATCGTTTGTTGGAGAAACAATCGGTTTTCCCGTGGCAGGCTTTAACAAGTTGTTAACAGCGCACATAATTTCTCGCGCTTCTCTCTGCGCTGTTTCCGTGAGAGGAAGGTGAACCGCCATTTGGTCCCCATCAAAGTCCGCGTTAAAAGCCGAACAAACTAATGGATGAATTTGAATCGCCTGACCCTCAATTAAAATTGGTTGGAACGCTTGAATTCCCAAACGGTGAAGAGTTGGAGCTCTGTTTAACAGAACAAATTTGTTCTTAATAACATCTTCAAGAATGTCCCAAACTTCGTTTGTTTGCTGTTCTATTAAATGCGACGCGCTTCTAACATTATACGCTAATTCCCTTTTTATAAGCTCGTGAATAACGAATGGTTTGAAAAGTTCCAAGGCCATGGCCTTAGGCAATCCGCACTGATGCAATTGCAAGTCAGGACCTGAAACAATTACGCTTCTCGCGGAATAATCCACTCTTTTACCTAAAAGGTTTTGTCTAAATCTTCCTTGTTTTCCGCGCAACATGTCAGCAAGAGATCTCAAAGGGCGTCTTTGACCGGTAGAAGCGACAACGGAGGTCTGTCCTCTTCGCGCGGAATTATCAATCAAAGCGTCCACCGCTTCTTGCAACATTCTTTTTTCATTTCTCGTGATAACTTCTGGAGCCCTTAGTTCAATCAATTTCTTTAATCTATTGTTCCTGTTAATCACTCTTCTGTACAAATCGTTTAGGTCCGACGTCGCGAAACGTCCGCCTTCCAATGGAACCATTGGCCGCAAATCAGCGGGAAGAACCGGAAGAATTTTAATCATCATCCATTCCGGACGAATATTCTCTTTAATAAATCCTTGAACAAGTTTCAATCTTCTTAAAACTTTGTTCGCGTTAGCGCTGGATACTTTCTCACTATCCTTTTTGAATTCTTCTTCAATCTTTTTCAAGTCCACCTGGGAAAGAAGTTCATAAATCGCTTCTCCGCCAATACCCGCTTTAAATATCTGTCCATATTTTAACGATAGATTGTAATATTCAACTTCTGAAAGAATTTTTTTTGTTTCCAACATCATCAATTCTTCTTTGGCTTTGTTCTTGTTCGCTTCAAGAATTTTTGCTTCCGCGCTTGATAATTTTAGCCCTTTCATCTTAGCTTTCCACTCTTTATTGATGGCTTCCAAAGTCTCTTTTCGCGCGTCTTCATCAACTTGAGTAATGATGTAACTAGCAAAATAGACTACATTTTCAAGATCTTTAATAGACAAACCTAAAATCATGCCTATTCGAGATGGTACTCCGCGCAAAAACCAAATGTGAGCAACGGGAACAGCCAACGCGACATGTCCCATTCTTTCTCGCCTTACTTTTGACGTGGTAACTTCTACTCCGCATCTGTCACAAACAATACCCTTGTACCTAATTCTCTTGTACTTTCCGCAATAACATTCCCAATCTTTTGTCGGACCAAATATTTTTTCTGAAAACAAACTATCTTTTTCGGGCTTTTGAGTCCTGTAATTAATCGTTTCAGGTTTAAGAACCTCTCCATAAGACCAGTCAAGAACTTGTTCTGGAGAAGCGATTTTCAATTTTATTGAAGAAAAATCATTATTCATTTAATTCCACGTTAATACTTAAAGATTTTAATTCATTTACTAGCACATTGAACGTTTCTGGAACGTTTGGATTCTGAATCGGAACTCCTTCAATAATTGAAGTGTATGCTTTAGATCTTCCGAGAACGTCATCTGATTTAATCGTCAGCATTTCTTGCAAAGAATGCGCCGCCCCATATCCTTCAAGCGCCCAAACTTCCATTTCTCCAAATCTTTGTCCTCCAAATTGCGCTTTTCCTCCAAGTGGTTGTTGCGTGATAAACGAGTATCTTCCAATTGAACGCATGTGAATTTTATCTTCAACAAGGTGACAAAGCTTCATTATATAGACCACTCCGACAGTAACTTTGTGCTGAAATTTTTCTCCAGTTCTCCCATCAATCAAAGCCACTTTTCCATCTTGTGGAAGTCCCGCCAAAGCTAATTGCTCTTTGATAATTTTTTCAGGCACCCCATTCAAAGGCGGACTCGCGACTGTCTGCCCAAGCTTTTTCATCGCCCATCCCAAATGAGCTTCAAGCGTTTGACCAATGTTCAATCTGCTGATAATTCCCAAAGGATTCAAAATAATATCCACGGACGTTCCGTCTTCAAGACATGGCATGTCTTCCTCTCTTAAAATTTTTGATATAACCCCTTTGTTTCCATGTCGTCCAGAAAGTTTGTCTCCTACGGCAATCTTTCGCAATTGCGCGATGCTTACTTGTATGGTTTTAATAACACCGCTTGGAAGTTTGTCTCCTTTGTCGCGAGAAAATACTTTTACGTCAACCACGACTCCATGTTCTCCATATCGCAAACATAGAGACGTATCTTTTATATCTCTTGCCTTTTCGCCGAAAAGCGCTCTTAATAATCTTTCTTCAGCCGTCAAATTCCCTTCTCCTTTTGGAGTAATTTTTCCAACCAAAATATCCAAAGGGCCAACCTTCGCCCCAATTCTAATAATCCCTTCCTCGTCTAAATTTTTCAAACGATCTTCACCAACATTAGGAATATCCCTCGTGATTACTTCCGGCCCGAGTTTAGTATCTCTAACGTCAACTGAAAAATCTTCAATATGGATAGAGCTAAACCTGTCTTCTTTTACAAGTTTTTCCGAAATAATAATAGCGTCTTCAAAATTTAATCCTCCCCATGGCATGAACGCGACTACCAAATTTTGTCCAAGCGCCAGTTCGCCCCGATCTGTCGCTACTCCGTCCGCTAAAACACTTCCTTTTTTCACGATTTCACCTTTCTTCACAATAGGGTGCTGGCTAATGCTTGTATCCATGTTAGATCTTTGGAAACTTGCCAATTTATAGCGATGCAACGTTTTTTTAGCGTCTGGACCTGTTTTAGCCGCTCCTTTTTCTTTCACGACAATGTGATCAGAATCAACTTCAACAATTTCTCCATCAACATCAGAAAGAATAACTTGTCCAGACCCTTGAGCGGCTTTTGCTTCAACACCAGTCCCAACAATTGGGGCTTGCGGTTTAACGCAAGCGACTGCTTGCCTTTGCATGTTGGAACCCATAAGCGCTCGGTGACCTTCATCATTTTCCAAAAACGGAATCAACGCGGTAGCCATACTAATACCTTGTTTAGGAGAAACATCCATATAATCAACATTTTCTGGGCTAACAATTCCCGACTGCCCTTTAATTCTCGCCTCTATTTCATCCATGGCAAAATAATTTTCTTCAGTAAGTTTGACTCCGCCATGAGCGATTGTAAAATCATTTTCATCATACGCGTCTAGATACTCAATCTCCTTGGTGACAATCGGTTTAATTTTAATTTTTTCTTTATCTAATTTCGCGAGATTTTTGCTAATCTCACCCGTGATAAAATCTCCCTTCCTCAAAAGCAGTTTTCCCGAATTATCAAGAATATCTTCCCCTAAAATTTTTCCGGCTGTTTCTTTCGCGTCATTAACAACTTCCTTTTGAATCTTTCTGTATGGAGTGATTAAAAACCCAAATTTATCTAACTTCGCGTAACAAGCAAGGTGTCCCACTAATCCAACATTCGGACCTTCTGGAGTTTCAATTGGGCAAATTCTTCCATAATGACTCGCGTGCACGTCTCTAACTTCAAATCCGGCTCTTTCTCTTGAAAGTCCTCCTTGCCCCATCGCGTTAAGCAATCTCTTATGCTCTAATTCTGAAAGAGGATTATATTGATCCATAAATTGCGATAATTGGCTGGAAGAGAAAAATTCTTTAATCACGCCGATAATCGGTCTTGGATTGATGACGTTAAGAGGAGTTGCCGTTGATGTATCCATCGTGGAAAGTTTGTCATTGATGTTTCTCACCATTCTGGATAGTCCCAAACGAAACTTGGTTTGGACTAATTCTCCCAAAGCCTTAACTCTTCTGTTTGATAACTGATCAATATCATCTGGCCGCGCTCCCGGAGTATTGTTTAATACAATAATTTTTTTGACAGTCAAAATAACGTCTTCAGCTCTTAAAACTCTGAATTTTTTTGTAAACGGATGATTTAGCTTAAATCTTTTATTGAGTTTATAGCGTCCCACTCTCCCCATATCGTATCTTTCAAAATCAAAAAACATTGATTCAATCATCTGCTTGGCGTTATCGGCCGTCGCCAAATCTCCCGGACGAATTCTTTTGTAAACTTCTTCGTATCCTTGCAATTGATTTTTGGCTGTATCTTTTAAGATTGTCGCCTGAATATATTTTTTATCTTTATTAGTATCAACATCTTGAAAAAGATTTATTAGATCCCGATCTGAACTGTATCCAAGAGTCCTCAAAAGCGATGTGACGGCAACCTTTCTTTTCCTGTCCACGCGCGCGAAAATCGCTCCATCTGATTCCGTTTCAAATTCTAACCACGCCCCTCTGTCAGGAACCAATTTAGCTCCAAATAACTTTTCTCCCTTTGTTTCATTGCACGTAAAAAATACTCCCTGGGATCTGATAATCTGGGAGACAACAACGCGTTCAACTCCATTGATAATAAAAGTTCCTCTCTTTGTAAGAAAAGGCAACTCTCCCATATAAACTTCTTGTTCTCTTGTTTCTTTTGTTTTTTTATTCGTCAGACGAACATTCACTCGCAATGACGCTTCGTATGATGTGTTTCTTTCTTTTGATTTATCTTCATCATATTTCGGCTCGTCTAAGTAGTAATCCAAAAATTCTAAAGAGATTTCTTTTGAGCGATCTTCAATTGGCGAAACCTCATCAAACAATTCCCTAAGTCCCTCTTCCAAGAACCAATAATAAGAACTTCTCTGTATCTCCACCAAATCTTCTGGCAAAGGAATGACGTCTTTAATTTTTGAAAAATATTTTCGCGCCATAATTATTTAATTATTTAAACATTTTAACTTCCGAACATATCAATGATGGCGGCTAATTCGTTTATATAACAACAAAAAAGAAAAACCAACCCTAATAATCTTGTTGTAGGTTGAAAAATACTAAGTTATTAAATTGTAGCGCTTTCTCTTCAAGATTTTTCCTTACTTGCCAAGAGAAGGCTTAAAAATAAATCTTTGTTTTTGTAATTTGATCTACAAAGCCAGTATAGACG
>CAZUBR010000003.1:0-13312 GCA_964618965.1 uncultured Candidatus Saccharibacteria bacterium
TTGGTGCCTGGAGCGGGACTTGAACCCGCACGAACTTGCGTTCAAGAGATTTTAAGTCTCTCGTGTATGCCAATTTCACCACCCAGGCATATTGAATTTGAGGCCAGAAGGGGATTCGCACCCCTGTACACGGTTTTGCAGACCGTTGCGTAACTCCTCCGCCATCTGGCCAATGAAATTGAAAGTTAAAAAGTTCATAAAGTCCGTCTATATCCATACATTGTTCTTTTAACTTTATACTTCAAACTATCAGCTCTATTTTACTTTACTCCTTTTCTGTTTCTATAACTTTTAACAACTTCGGTATTTTTCTAAAATCTCCTATTAGTACTGGTCTCATTCCTCCGTTATACAGCGCCGCCGCGGGATGATAAACGGGAAAGAACACAAATACTCCTAATCCTTCTATCTCTCTCCTAAATGCTCTCCCATGAGCTTCAGATATCTTCAAATTCGGCAAAAATCTGCTCATCGCGTGTCGCCCTAACAAAACTATCAGTTTCGGCTTTATCGCCAAAATCTGTTGATTTAACCATTCTTTGCACGCTTCTATCTCCTCTATCAGAGGATCTCTATTCATTGGTGGTCTGCATTTAACGACATTGGTAATATACACATTTTCGCGCTTCAAATCAATATCTGCCAAAAGTTCATTGAGAAATTTTCCGGCCGCTCCGACGAATGGTTTTCCCCGCAAATCCTCATTCTTTCCCGGTCCTTCTCCAATCATCATAATCTCAGCATTAAAATTCCCCTCCCCAGGAACGACATTGTTACAGCCGGAACGCAACTGACATTGTTGGCATAATTTTATTTGTTGAGTAAGATCATCCATTAAAGCTAAATTACAAATTCAAAAATACAAAACGCGATATAATAACGGAGATTTTGAATTTAATTACTTTTTGAATTTGTGATTTATTTGTTATTTGGAATTTATTATTCTGTATTCTTTCATCTTCCTCATATCTTCTTCTTCCCCCTCTACCGGCGTCTCCAATATACAATCAATATCTTTAAACCTCTCATCCCGCATCAAGCGCCGAAAAAAGCTTTCCCCGATCTTCCCCTTCCCAATGTTCGCGTGCCTATCTTTATGAGACCCTAAATCAGTCATGGATTCGTTAATATGTATTAACTTTATCGCGTTTATTCCGATCGTCTCTTCAATATTTTCAAAAACGCTTTCAGCGCTTTCAGGTGTTCTAAAATCATATCCCGATTCAAACGCGTGCGCGGTGTCAAAACATATCCCGGCTAAATCTTTGTTTTTCACCTTTTTGATTATCGCGTTTATTTCTTCAAACGCGTCTCCCATTATTTTCCCCGCGCCAGCGGAGTTTTCTATCAAAAGTTTTGTCGTCCCCTTGTATTCATCTAAAACTTTTTCAATTCCTTCCGCCACTTTTTTAATGGCGTCTTTCTCTTCTCTTTCCTTCGCGCTCCCTAGATGGGTCATCAGATATTTTGCTCCCAGCGCGCTCCCAAGTTCTAAATCTTCTCTAATCGCTTTTATTCCGCCATAAAATATCCTATTGTCAATTGACGCGAAATTGATAAAATATGGGGCATGGATGTAAAAATTATTAATTCCCGATTTTTTTAAGTTGTCTCTAAACTCCTGAGTTTTTTCCTCTGACATTACCGTAATAAATCCTCCCTGCGGAGGTCGCGCGAACATTTGAAAACACTCGCAACCAAGCTTCATCGCTGTCAGCGGTGTTTTTTCTATCCCTCCTGAAATTGATACGTGTAATCCGATACGCATAGTTATATGTCTTTATTCTCCGCGATAATATTTTCTATCTTCGCCACTCTTTCTCCAGAGAAATCTTCTTCTAAAATAATTTCCGGCACCCAACGCATATTCATTTTTTTAACGAGCAAGTGTTGAAAATACGGAAGTCGTTTTTTTAATTGACTCATAATTTCCCGCCTTCTATTTTCTGGTAAAACGCTAATCCATATTTTAGCCGATTGTAATTTGTTAGACACCGTTAGCTTGGTAAGGGTCACTAAAGTTCCCGGTTCTAAATCCAGCTCTTTATGTATTATTTTAGAAAACTCCTCTTTTAGAATGCCTTCCGCTCTTTTGTCTTTTCTGCTTTCCATAAACACATTATAGCAGTAATTCTTGCCAAAAAGCAAAAAATGATTTATATTAATACCATTATGAATACTCCAAAAGAGAAACAACACGTAATGCGTAAACTTCTTGACAAAGAAGAAGAAATTGCCGTCATTCCTAAAATCAACGATTCCATTGAGGGAATTGTCTTTGACATTGGCTCTAACGCGATTTATTTAGATTTGGGACGATTAGGAGCGGGAGTTGTTAGAGGAGAAGAACTGCGCAGTGGTTTAGTTTCCACGAAAGACATGCATATTGGAGATAAAGTGACCGCGATTGTTGAAGAATTAGACAACGAAAAAGGATTATTGGAATTATCTTTCAGACAAGCTGGACTTGAAAAAGCTTGGGAAGATCTGAAAGATAAGATGGACAAAAAGGAAACTATTACAACAAAAATACTTTTCGCGAACAAAGGCGGATTGATGGTTAAAATTAATGGCATTGATGGTTTTTTGCCTGTATCGCAATTAATGCCTGAACACTATCCTCGCGTTGAGGATAGCGACAAAAACAAAATTTTATCAAAATTGAAAGATTATATCGGCAAAGATTTTTCTGTTCGCGTTATAGACATTAACGCTGAGGCTAAAAAGTTGATCGTTTCGGAAAAAGCCATTTTTGAAGAAGAAAGAAAAGAAGCTTTGGGAGATTTTGAGATCGGCGACATCGTTGAAGGAAAAGTAAGCGGAGTAGTTGATTTTGGAGCGTTCATCAAATTTGGCCCCAAAGGGCAGAAGCTTGAGGAAGTAAGCGAAGACAAAAAACTTGAAGGTTTGGTTCATATTTCAGAACTCGCGTGGCAATTAATAGAGAATCCTAGAGACATTGTCAAAGAAGATGACATAGCAAAAGCGAAAATTATCAGCGTGGACAATAATAGAGTTTATTTGAGCATTAAGGCTCTTGAGGAAGATCCATGGAAAAATATTGGAGATAAATACAAAATTGGACAAAAAGTTGAAGGAGTTGTGTTCCGACTTAATCGATTTGGAGCGTTTGTTCGTTTAGATAACGATATTCACGGACTTACTCATGTTTCAAAAATTTCTGACGACGCGAAGGAATTAGAGTTAAATAAAGAATACGAATTTGAAATTTTATCCATTGAACCGGCAACTCACAAAATGGGATTGCGTTTATGGAAAGATAAGAAAGAAAAGAAGAAAGTCTCTCCCGATGTTTCAAAAGAGGAGTCCGGCGAGGCAAAGAAGAAAGAAGAAAAATTATGAAACGGACATATCAGCCTAAAAAAATAAAGCGCGCGAGAAGACATGGTTTCAGAGAACGTATGTCCACTCCCGGCGGGAGAAATGTTATCGCGCGCAGAAGAAAAAAACAAAGAACAAAACTATCAGCTTAGTTCATGCTTCCAAAACAGCATAGGATAACAAAAGACAAAGAGTTCGCGTTAGTCTTTGATCAAGGAAAAAGTTACGCGACAAAACTTTTAATCTTAAAAGCAATGCCAAACAACAGCAATATAAGCAGGTTTGGTTTTATTGTGAGCGCGAAAGTTTCTAAAAAAGCCTGTCAGAGATCAAAGATAAAAAGATGGTTGAGAGAATCGGCAAGGAGATTTTTGAAACAGAATGCCGATGTTTTTTTTGACATAGTGGTTGTGGCGCGCAAGGAAAGTTTGGACGCGAATTTTAAGATTATCCAAAATGACTTTAAGTTTTTAATTTCAAAAATTATTCATTTTTATGAAAAAAATAATCATTAATTTAATTAAGTTTTATCAAAGAACGGTGTCTCCCGATCACAGTTTCGCGGGAAAACTTTTTCCGCGACATGGATGTATATTTTATCCGACTTGCTCTCAATATACAATTGACGCGATAGAGAAATTCGGAATCATAAAAGGAATTTTTCTGGGGATAAAAAGAATTTGTAGATGTCACCCGTTCAATAAAGGAGGAGTAGACCATGTTTAATGCTATTTTAGTTAGACCGATAATCAATCTGCTTATTTTTTTGTATAACACTATCGCGCTGGGAGATCTTGGGATTGCCGTTATTTTGCTAGTTTTAATAGCAAAAATAGTTTTATTTCCTCTCTCTAAAAAATCTATCATATCGCAAGTCACCATGCAGAAACTTCAACCGAAAATGAAAGAAATTCAGACAAAATTTAAAGATAACAAAGAGGAACAGACTAAAGCGATGATGGAATTTTGGAAAGAAAACAAAGTGAACCCCGCTAGCGGATGCCTTCCAATGTTAATTCAAGTCCCGATTTTGTTCGCGATTTTTGAAGTGTTCCGTCATGGTTTGCCAGATCTTACGAATGGAATTTTATACTCATTTGTAAAAAACCCCATTGTGTTGAATCCGAGTTTCCTTAAATTCATGAACTTGTCGGCGAGAGGATCCATTTATTTGGCAATTATCGCGGCGGGATTTCAATTTTTACAAGGAAAAATTACAATGTCCGCGGGAACATCTAAAACGGCAAATTCTGAAGAAAATGATAAAATGTCCGTGGAAAAAATTACAAAAAATATGGTTTATTTTTTCCCTATTATTACAATAGCCATTGTTTTGCAGTTCCCCGCGGTGCTTGGACTATATTGGACATTCTTTACTATATTTTCAATAATAGAACATCTTATTGTAATCAAAAGTCTTAAAGTCCAAGATTCATAAAATTAAAAGTTTTAAAACTCGCCGTTATTTTTATTCGCTTTACCCATCGTGTCCGCCCTGGACGGAAAAGATCGGGTCGTACTTTTCAACCCAAGACTGACATTGAATCTACACCTTATGGACTTTTAACTTTTGACTTTAGACTAATTTATGTCTCTATCCCAACGCGTTGCTAAAAACACAATAATCCAAGTCATTGGAAAAATTGTCAGCGTAGTGTTAGCTTTAATTGCTATTGGTCTCATTACAAGATTTTTGGGAACGGAGGGATTCGGAGAATACACGACCGCGTTGGCCTTCCTCTCTTTCTTTGGCGTTTTGGCGGATATGGGACTTTGCACGATTTTAGCCAGAGAGATCTCGCGAGACGAAAAGAACAAAGAACAAATTACCAGCAACATTTTCACTATCCGTCTTGTTGCGGATATTATCACCTTCACGTTTGTTCCTCTAATCGCCTTGGGATTTAATTATTCCAGCAGTCTGAAACAAACCATCGCTATCGGAGCGTTGGCGTTTTTGTTTGTCTCGTCCGCGCAAGTCCTGCAGGCCATATTTCAGAAAGAACTGCGCGTGGACAAAGTCGCGATCGCCGAAATAGTGGGAAAAGCGACTTTTTTAATTCTTTCCGTTTCTATTATCAAGTTCGCGTGGGACAATACAAGCAGATCGTTTATGGCGGCCATGGTTTGCGGAGACGCCGTGTTATTATTTTTATCCGTTCTCTTCGCGAGAAAATTTATAAAATTTCAATTTAGGTTTGATTTTTCATATTGGAAGAAAATTTTTATCATGGCGGTACCAATGTCTTTAGCGATCGTATTCAACAGAATCTATTTTAAGATTGATACAATTTTGCTTTCCATGCTCAAGCCAGTCGCGGATGTTGGAATCTACGGATTGCCATATAAGATTTTAGAAGTTCTTATTTTCACGTCAGCTATATTCGTCGGCATTATATTTCCTCTTTTATCCAAATATCTGCAAGAAGACAAAGAAAAATTCCGCGCTATTTTCAAATATAGTCAGGACACTTTGCTGATAATTTCTATCCCTCTTCTTTTCGGAGGAGTCGCGCTTGCCAATCCAATCATTATCCTGCTTGGCGGATCCGATTTTATTGCTTCCGTCGCGGTTTTTAGAATTCTTCTTTTTGCCGTCGTGATTATGTTCCTTAACGCGCTTATTTCGCACGTTATCATTTCAGCGGGAAAAGAAAAATCAATCGCGTGGATTCATTGCGTTGGAGCGATTTTAAGCGTATTAACAAACATTATTTTCATTCCATTATACACATATATTGGAGCGTCTGGAACAACCATATTTGTAGAATTTGTAATGTTAGTTTTAGGATATATTATTATTAAAAAGACTTTTGGATACATTCCCTCTTTCAAAATTATTTACAAAATCTTGTTGTCCGCGTCCGTTATGCTTGGCGGATTAATTCTGCTGCTAAAAATATCCCCCATCGTATCCTCCAATGTCTATATTTACGCCGCTCAATTACTGGCTTACGTTCTAATTGGTATTATAATTTATGGTATAACGCTATTGAGCGTCGGCGGAATAAATAAACAAATGTTTAAAAAATTATTCGCGAGATCTTAACATGAATAAAAAGTACTATTTTTCAATCTTCATTTTATTCGCTTCGCTTATAGCCGGGCAATTGATTCGCGTCCCATTATTTGGAAAAATTTTTCTTGTTTCAGACATAGCGATATTGGGATTCTTAGCTTGGAGATTTTTTGTCACAAAAGATATTTTTAGAAAGATTTTAATACATTATCTATTTATCCCAACGGCTTTATTCGTTGGATTTTCTGTTCTATCTCTTCTTGTCGCCGCTCGCTCCATTGGTCCCGCCAAAGCGCTATCAGCGGGACTTTATTTGGGTAGATGGTTTTTGTATATTTTGACAGCCTTCGCGCTCGCGGAATTTCCCAATAAAAACAGAACGCGCGATACGGTTTTTTGGGGAATTATTATTACAGCGCTTGTTCTCGCTATTTTAGGATTTTTCCAACTAGCTATATTCCCCGATTTCACTTTCATGGTTAAGCATGGATGGGATCCGCACCAAGGACGTTTGCTTTCCACATGGTTTGATCCTAACTTTCTCGCGGGATTTTTCGCGATAGCTCTCGCGTTCATTTCGGCAAAAATTTTATACTGTGGCAAAAAAAACAAAGATTTTTGGTTAATGATGGGTTTGGGAGGAATTATTTATTTAGCGACAATTTTAACATACTCAAGAAGTGGATATTTAGCTTTGGCAACTGTTTTTGTGGCACTCTGTTTCTTGCGATTCTCCCCAAAATTTTTCGCTTACGGAATCGTGTTGGCGTTAGCGACATTGCTGGTATTCCCAAGATCTTATCAACGTATGATGGATGCTTCAGCGATTGACGCGACCACTCAAACACGCGTGGAATCTTGGAATGACACTAAAGAAATTATCAAAAGTCATTCTTTATTCGGAGTAGGATTTAATACTTTGCAATGGCAATGGAGCGAAAAAAAACCAGATCATGCTCAATCTGGATGCGATAGCAGTTTATTGACTTTGTGGGCGACTACTGGAATTTTGGGAATGCTCGCTTTTTTATGGATCCTTTGGACAATCCTTCATGATAAACTTCAAATGTTGTGGTCCCAAAATGACGTTTTGGATAAAATATTTGCCGTAGGGTCTTTTGCCGCGATTACCGCTATTCTAATTCATTCTACTTTCGTAAATAGTCTTCTCTACCCTCATATTATCCTTCCGATTTGGTTAATTGCCGGAGCGCGTTTGAGATAGTTTATAAGTCCACTCCGTATAATTTACCATCAACATAATTCACGAAATACAAATAATCTTCAGCGGTAGATAGAAACATTTCCCTAGCATCAACATTAAGCGATGCTATTTTTGGTATAACGACAGTTTTTTCTCCTGTTTCAGCGTTAATTTTCACGAAATAATCTTTGGTTTTAGTGGCTTTTTCGTAAAAAACATCCGGCAAATTTCCTGAAGGCAACCTTTCAGGGACAGCGCAATAAACATCTTTATTATTTTTTGACCATACGCATTTTTCCGCGAACATTTCAATATCAATTTCTGTTTTTTTGCTATTTTTTCTGTCAAAAAATGCCGTCCGCAAGTTTTCTCCATCTGAATAGGAAGAACTGTAAATCAAGTTATTTCCATCCGGAGAAAATCTCGCGGAAAGACCGTGATTCCCCGTCAAGATTCTTTCCAAATGAGAATCGCCTGTATCTATAATTAAAATTGATGAGTCTTTCTCAAATGATGGATATTCATAAACAGCCAATTTATAATTATCAACCCACTGAATCATAGGATTGTTTATTCTCACGTTAAGAATTAGTTTCCAATTTTCTCCCGTTGAATCGGCAACACTGATATTGCTGGTTTGATCCACGGCATTCACGTAATTATACGCTATCTTCTGCCCATTTTTTGAGAAAACAACGTTTCGCAAGCCAGAATTGAGAGGAAACGCTTTTCCAACGGAGTAATCGTAAATATACTGTTCTTTCCCCTCATTATTTATTTTTGAGCAAACTACTTTGCTTTTATCCGACGACCATGCCACGGAATTTAGCCCGTCAATCGCGAATGAAGAAACAATTTCAAGTCCGCTCCCGTCTAATCGCGCCTGTTTAACATACCCTGTGTTTTTTTGGTAATAAATCACATGATTTTTGTCTTCAGATATTGTCGCTCCTATCACCTCTTTTTCACTTATCGCAAAAATTTTGCTAAGATAAATTTTATCTTGATTGGCTTGGCTGTCTTGACTATCCTGTTTCTTTTGATCATCAATTAAGGATGGGTCTGGAGCTGTTCTCTCCATATCTTTCTGATATGGAATAATTATAAAATTATAAACCAACAACGCCGAAAGCGCGATGACAAATAATGTTATTAAAACAGCTAAAAGTTTTTTCATAATTTGTATCTATTAAAATCCGTCTAAACTCAAAATTTCACAACTGCATTCGCATTGTCCATTGGCGTTAACTTGCCCTACCGCAATCTTGGAGGATTCGCATGCCGTTGAAGACTCACAGGATTTCTGACATTCCGCCGTATCATCCGCCACCTTTTGTTTGTCTTCGTTTATGAGCATGTAATCACAATTACAAGTTTGGCTTTCATTATCATAAACAGGATTTCCGGTTTTTTTTCCTTCTGGAACCCCCATATCACAAATAATTTTAATGCATGTGCTTGCCGATCCCTCCTGACAATCACAAGCACACATTCCATATTCCACGTAAGCCGAACCTATTATTTTCCCCTGACTAAAACACGTCTGTTCGCATTGATTTTGGCAGTCCTTCACGGATTCTTGATACGCTAATTCTTCGCTCGCGAGAGGTGGCGGAGGCGTCAACAAAACGTCTTTTATCTTTGTTAGATTTGGATCAATAGTATTTATCAAAAGCCACGATAAAAGACCGATTGCCAATCCAATAAGAGCGCTTTTAATAATTTCTTTGCCATCTGAAGCTTTTCCAACCATTCCAGAATATGAACCAGTGATATAAAGAAAACCTCCAACCATTATCATCCCCATCGCGAGAATCCCGATAGTGGCTAATCCAAATTTATAAATTGACACCAGATATTCCGCCATCCCCGTAACTTTAGTCACCGCCTGTCCCGATCCCGGAATTGGAGTAAGCAACGGAGTATCTACCGCTAAAACAACCCTACTCGCTATCGCGAATAAACCCCCCGAAAAAAAACAGATTTTAAGAATATTTTTTTTGATTTTTATCATTTGATTTTTGATTTTTAAAATGGACACAACCCTTTTGCTCTCAATATCTTCGCGATTATCCATCCTTCCATCCCGCCCGTTGAATTATCGCAGGCCATAAACGATAAAAGTCCGATAATAAACGCTATTCCTCCAATTAGCGCGATCCACGGCAGAATAGTCGTGCAGAACCAGAAAAGAACTTGTTTTTTTACCTCCTTTTTCAACTGTTCCTTCGCTTTTTCCTTCGGAGAATTTTTTTGGTTTTCTCTCGCCATTCTAAGCTGATTCTCGTAGAAATCTTGTTGATCCATTTTATCCCTCCTGATTATTCTCGCTCGCTAATTCCGCTTTAGCCTTTTCTATTTCCAAAAGCTGGGAAGGATCCGACGTTATGATCTGATCTTCAGAATATGACGCCACAACACTGATCGCGACATGTTTCATTCCCGCGAAGAATATTCCTTCTCCCACCCCGCTCTCTAACAGCAAAAATCTTTCTTCTTTAGTCAAATTAAATGTTTCCGTTAAAATATCCATGGAAGCTGGCGATTGCCTTAATAATAACTGCATTGAAGAGTTTGTGACTATTGGCTTTCCATAATTACTGCTCAAAAAATCATTTACATCCTGTGAAATTGTCGTAAGCCCGAGATAATATTTCCTGCATCTCTTCGCGATCCCGAATAAAAACGACGCCGCGTTTTCATTTTTCATCATCACCCACGCTTCATCAACAACCAACGCGCGCTTTTTTAATTTTGAACGAATAATTGTCCAGATAAAATTAAGAACAATATACATGGCAACCGGTCTTAACTCTTCTTCCATGTCTCTAATGCTAAAAACTACTAATTGCTTATTGATATCTATATTGGTTTTATTGTTCAAAAATCCCGCGAAAATTCCTTCTGTATATTTTTTTATTCTTTGAGATAAATTTTCGGCTCCTCGCATATTAGACAAAACCATTTGAAAATCTGACATAGTTGGAAAATCCATATCTAGAGAAAAATTTGAATTTGCCGTAATATCTTTTATCGCGTAAGCTTCTCTGATTCCCTCGTCAATAATCGCTTCTTCTTCCGGAGTTAAATCGCCGAGCATAAGACGGACAAGCCCGATTAAATTAACGATGTTACTTCTTAGCGTATCCGCGAAACTTTCATCTTCTATATTTGGAGGAAGATCAAAAGGATTAAGATGATTATCCGAGGTTAAAGATATTTTTAGATAAGCCCCCCCGACTGTGTCGCATAAATGGTTGTACTCATTCTCTGGATCAATAACCAAAACATCCGTTCCCATCATTAAGCTTCTTAAAATTTCCAATTTCACCGTGTAACTTTTCCCCGCTCCAGACTTCGCGAAAATAACCATATTGGCATTTTCCATCTTGAATCTGTCAAAAAGAATTAAGCTATTATTGTGCCTGTTGATTCCATAGAGAATCCCTTCGTTAGACGATAAATCGCATGAAGTAAATGGAAAGGACGTGGATAGCGGAGAGGTATTCATGTTAGAAAGAACCGAAATTTTATCCTGGCAAAGAGGAAGGGTGGAAGAAAATCCCTCTTTCATCTGGAAAAGAGTTGGCTTCGTATAGATAAGTCCGCCTTCCAATATCGTCGCCACGCGCGTGGAAGATTTTTCCAATTCCTCGGCGGAATCGGCGTATATTGTTATATAAAGACCGTATTTGAAAAACTTTTCATTTCCTTGTTGAAGTTCGTCTCTCAAATTTTCAGCGTCTTGAATCGCTGTTTCCAATATGGGATCGCGGGTAAGCCCTTTTTCCTCGTTGGAAGACAGTTGAGCGGAAAGACGAGTCACTGTCCTTTTCAAGTTTTTGAGAATAATTATGCTATCAACTGGATGGATAAACATCGCGACATCCAAGGGAACATCTAAATTGATAATTGGAGAAAACCATCCTGTCTGCAAATATCTTGGATAAGTAAGAACAAATAATGTCCGCGCGTATTTTGACGAAATTTGAAGAAAATTCGCGCTAACTTGCATTCCCGCGGGAGAAATCAAATCTTTGACAGACACGCTGTCATTATTTTCTTTTACATTTTCCGTATTTTCTTTTCCCTTGCCTACCGCAGTTTCTGTCCGCGTTGGAGTTTCAACAGACAAGTCGGCGGAAATTGGATTTTCTTTTTTATGAAACATTTGTCGCGTTTATTGATATATCGGACATATCCGCGATTTTTTCCCTGTCCGATAAGTCCGGATTATATATGTTATAGAATAATTCTATCACTTCCTGCGTTTTCAACATAGCGCTTTTTGCTCCTAAATTTTTCAAGCTTGATGAAACCAAGCTCACTCTCTGTAATAATTGATCTTTTATTTTTTCAAAATTTTTACTTTCAGCGGATGGAACATTCTTCGCGCTCAAAATGGAAGTTATCTTGTTAAAAATGCCCGTCCCTTTGCTTTCCATAAACGAGAACGGAACAACAACATAAAAAGTTTTGCTCATGATATTGGACATTTCCACCAACTGTTTAACGAAATCCGCGTATTCCGCTGTCTGCATTTTCAGAAGATCGTTGGTTTGCTCTTTCTCAATCTCGCTTAAAGTTTTTAAGTATGAATCTATTTTTAGTCGGCGGGAATTTATGATAACCTGCAAAGGAAAATCCAAAGAATTAAGAAATGCTTGATACCCGAAAATAATAGCGTCTTGTTCCTCTGCCGATTTAAGAGAAAAATTAACGCTGGAAACCATCAAAATCGCTCTCAAGACCCCACTTTTTAGCACAATAACGCCATCGCGAATTTCTTCAATGTCAATCAATTGTTGTGAACTCGCGATTTTATTGTTTGTCCCATTCATTGTTTTTGTTTTCCTTTTTCCATATATATTTTTTAGGAGACGTGGAAAGTTTGAAAAAATTTATAACAACATCTATCATTGATTTTCCATTCATTTTTTTGAACGCCATGATAACCGCTATTCCAGCGATCGGAGCGGAAAAAACAAAAAATATAAACATGCTCCCGGCAAAAGTCCAGATCAAAAAGATAATTCCCCCGCCGCCAAGCAACCACAAAAACTGCTTTATCGTAAGAGGTCCGATAACTTTGTCTTCCGTATCAATAAATTGTGGTATGTTATAACGCATAGTATAAAATAACAAAGATACAGAGAAAACTTTTTCGCGCGACGCGAAATTTATGTTTTCAATCCTTATTGTTTCAAGTTTACCGTGTTTCCTTCTATCTCCGGATTAGAATTGATAATCTTCGTCGTTGGTTTGATTTCTGTTTGTCTTCCCGTCTGTTGCTGTAAATTGATCACGCGGTCTTCCGGTCTATGAACGTTCCGAGGAACATTCTGTTGAACGTTTTTTTCTGTTCGCGCCTCTGGATAAATTCTATCTTGCATTTTTTTAATCTGTAAGGATGCCTTTGAAAATATTTTTATGTTTTCTTCTTGCGCGATGTTCCTAGCTGTATTATTATCTATATTCAGATTTTTTTCAACCGAGTTAATAAAATTTTTAATAGAGATTCTCCCTAACAAAAAGTAAAATGTCGTTAAGGCAAGATTAACCACGCGATCTTCGCCCAAATTGTATTTCACTCCAATATTCCAAATTACTTCCGCGGTTTCAACCGCCGCTATAATGTCTTTGATGTTTTCCGGCGCCGACAAAAATTCCTGATATAAAGGCTCAAAATCGCTAAATTCCAAAGCGCGCAATGCTGACCAAAATGGATTAGCTATATGATATTGTTC
>CAZUBR010000004.1:0-4335 GCA_964618965.1 uncultured Candidatus Saccharibacteria bacterium
TCCTTTTTCCATAAATATTATTTCCTTAATTCGGCTTTAAATTCTTTTTCCAATTTGTTAATTATCTTTTTAATTATCGCGTCTGTTTCACCAATTTCAAGAGTTTTATCTTCAGATTGAAAGATTAAATGAAACGCCAAACTTTTTTTATCTTCTCGCAATTGTTCTCCTTCATAATAATCAAACAGCTCCACTCTCGTAAGATGTTCCGCTTTAATCGCTTGCATAATGTCTCTCGCTAAAGTTTTTTTATCAACAATTATGGCTAAATCTCTCAAAACATTTGGAAATTTAGGGATTTTTTGATATTGTCTATCACTATTTACCGCGCCCAAAAATACTTCAAGAGAAAATTCAAAAACCGCGATTCGCGCGTTTTTAATCCCCGCTTTCCTGACAATCGCGGGATTAATTTCCGCGACATACCCCATGTTTTGTTCCTCGCTATCGTCCGTCGTAACTTTTTTATTCGTAATTCGCGATTTATAATTCATGATTCGGTAAGGATGCATCCACTTCTCCGCCACATCATTATCAAAGATATCATAATCTATATTCAACTGGTTCATCAAACTTTCCAAGATCTCTTTAGCTTTATAAAATGGAATTTCATTTTTTTCCATTACGACAATTCCAGCGACAAATTTTTCTTGCCAAGGAAGTTTTTCCGCGCATTCGGAATCGGCGCAATCTTTCCCACTGATATTTTTGAAGATTGATCCTATCTCAAACATGGAAAATTCTTTATAAAATCGTAAATTATTTTTCGCGTTTTTTAGAAGATTCGGAATCAGCGATGACCTTAATAAAGTATGTTCGGACGACAATGGATTTTCCAGTTCCACGCATACTTTTTTATTTATTTCTAAATCCGCTAATTGCTTTTCATTCACAAAAGAATAATTGTTCGTTTCTGTCATTCCATACCCTTTTAATGCCTCTTTAATTTTATATATTAACTCGCGTTCTTTATTTTTTTCGGGAACTTTTAATGATACTTCTGGAGCTTTCAGAACAATGTTATCAAACCCGTAAATTCTCGCTACTTCTTCAATGATGTCTTCCTTAATGTTTATATCTCCCGTGGCTCGCCACGACGGAACGGAAATTCGCAAAATAGATTTTTGGGATTTTACGCCAAATCCTAATGATTCTAAAATTTCCACAATTTTTTCTTCCGAGATATCCGTCCCTATTATTTTGTTAATAAATTCCACGGAAACTTCTATCGGCTCTGGAATTTTTATTTCTTTTTTAATATCAACAACGGCGCTTGAGACCTTCGCTTCAGGAATCATTCGCTGAATTAGTTCCACGCATCTTATTAACGCTTGTTCCGTCAAATTTGGATCCAGCCCTTTCTCATATCTCATAACCGCCTCTGTTCGCAACCCTAGTTTCGCGCCGGTTTGCCTATTATTTACTTTTTCAAAATTCGCGGATTCAAGAATAATATCAGTTGTATTATCATCTATTTCACTATTCTTCCCACCCATAACTCCCGCGATAGCAATAGGCTTTTTACTATCCGCGATCACTAACGTCTCTCTATCCAATTTTCTCTCCGCCCCATCTAATGTGACAATTTTCTCCCCATCTTCCGCGTTTCTAACCCGTAATTGATAACTGTTCATTGATAATTGATAATTGAACGCGTGCATTGGTTGTCCAAGTTCCAACATCACGTAATTCGTCGCGTCAACTATATTATTTATCGGTCTCATTCCCACCGCCGACAATCTGTTCCGCATCCACCGCGGAGATGGTTCTATTTTTATCCCAGACATAGCAACCGCCATATACCGCGGGCACAACTCCTGATTCTCAACGCTGACCGCCAAATTACCGTCCCTATTAGCCATTGATCTACCGTTCCGAGTATTCATCCGAGTAGAATGAATACAAGAAATCCCGTTCGCGTCAGTTATTTTTGTTTGCGTCGCTATTCTGAAAATTGAGTGTATTTCTCTCGCTATTCCCGCGTGCCCCCATAAATCAGGTCTGTTCGTAAGAGACTTGTTATCAATATCAAAAATAACATCGTTTAATCCCCACATTTCTGTTAGCAACATTCCTGGAATAATTCGCGGTTGACCCTTATCATTATCCGCGCCCAATTCGTATTTACTCAAATCAATAATTTCACTTTCACCATCCTGCGGCAAAATATCTTCTATCCCTAATTCCGAGGACGCGCATATCATGCCGTTTGATTCCACTCCTCTAATTCTTGCTCTTTCTAATTTTATTGGGTCCCCTTCTCCATGCCACTTAACTTTTGCTCCAACTTTCGCGACTGCCGTAAACATTCCTTCTCTCAAATTCGTTCCGCCACACACAATTCGCGCGTCATCTTTCTCTCCAATATCAACGGAGCATAATTTTAATTTATCGGCGTTTGGATGTTTTTCTATTCTATTAATTTTTCCAATAACAACATTTTCTAAATTTTCTCCTTGTTTTTCAATATTTTCCACTTCCACGGTTCTCAACGTCAAACTGTCCCCAATTTCCTTTGGAGTAATATTATCTGGAATTTTTACAAGCTCTTTGAGCCAGTTCAACGATATTTTCATATTAAAATTGCTTCAAAAATCTCAAGTCTCCGTTCAACAACAATCGTATGTCATCAATGCCATATTTCATCATCACCAATCTTGTTGTTCCAAAACCAAAAGCAAACCCGCTGTATTTTTCTGGATCAATTCCGCCCGCTTTCAAAACATTCGGATGAACCATTCCCGCTCCAGAAAATTCAATCCACCCTGTATTACCGCAAATCTTACATCCCTTTCCATCGCAAAAGACACAACTTAAATCTACCTCAAAACCCGGTTCAACAAATGGAAAATATCCTGGTCTTAATCTAACATCAATGTCTTTTTCAAATATCTCTTTCAATAGTGTTTTCATCACCGCGATCAAATTCGCGATAGAAATGTTTTCATCAATCATTAAACCTTCTACTTGATAAAAAGTGTGATCATGACAAGCATCTGTTGCTTCGTTCCTAAAAACTCTTCCCGGCGCGATAGATCTTAACGGAGCGCCATATTTCCGCATTGCTCTAACCTGCATCGGACTCGTATGCGTCCTCAACAAAAATTTATTCGTGTCTTTTTTGGATTTCTGTTTTATATAAAATGTGTCTTGCGCGTCTCTCGCGGGATGCCACGATGGAATGTTTAACGCTTCAAAATTATAATATTCCGACTCCAATTCTGGACCGTCTAAAACCATGAATCCCATGGAAATAAAAATATCTTCAACCGCTTTTTGAACTTGAGTCAGAGGATGCGAATGTCCTATCTCTTGAGAACACAAAGATGGCTGCGTTATATCAATCCACTCATTTTTCAATTTTTCATTTATTGAACTACTTTCTAATTCCGCGACTTTGTTGTTCAGACACCCTTCTAACTCTTTTTTTATTTGGTTAGACTTCTGCCCAATTTCTTTTTTCTGATCATCGGATAAATTGACAATTTGTTTTAATAACGCTGATAATTTTCCTTTTCTTCCTAAAAATTCAACGCGTTTTTTTTCAACATCAACAAGACTCTGACAATTTTCTATTGCCTTTTTACATTCTATTTGTATTGTTTGCAATTGATTTAACATAATTACATTTTTGCCAATGCCCCTTCCAAGACAATCCCTATTCCTACAACTAAAACAATTGATCCCCAATTGAACATCCCAATCATTTGTAAAAATAGCAACATCGTTAATATCAAAGAGAATAAAATCCCTTGTCTAAAAGAATCTCTCGCGCAAGATAAACAAGTTTTTTTATGAATAATCCATTTACGCAAACAGAATCCCACGATTGTAAAGACACCAAGAAAGAATAAAAAAATACTAATGAAAAATAGCACTTTTCCCAAATGCCCTTCGCAATAAGGATTTATGAACATCACTATTGCGACTAAGGACATAGCGGATAGTATTGTTCCCAAAACGATCCAAAAAAAGATTTTTTTGAAAGAGTCAACAATCACTTTTTTGTTTTTGACATGACCTTAATTTACACATGTTTTCCACTATTATTTTAGCATATTTTTGTTAAATGAGCAAACCTAAATGTCGTTGCCAAAAACAGTAAAATAAGATACTATGAAAATACTAAAAATTTAGATTTCCATTTTCTCGCACGCATAGCTCAATCGGCAGAGCAGAGGCCTCTTAAGCCTAAGGTTGGGGGTTCAATTCCCTCTGCGTGCACAAATGGCAGGGTAGCTCAGTCGGCTAGAGCATAGGACTCATAAACCTAAGGCCGTGGGTTCAATTCCCACCCCTGCTACAAACTGAGAACGCGAAATAAGTAATGTGGGT
>CAZUBR010000004.1:4435-13037 GCA_964618965.1 uncultured Candidatus Saccharibacteria bacterium
TCTCACCCCGCAGGGTGACCAGCCTGCGGGCTGGAATTCCCACCCCTGCTACAAACTGAGAACGCGAAATAAGTAATGTGGGTTCTCACCCCGCAGGGTGACCAGCCTGCGGGCTGGAATTCCCACCCCTGCTACAAATCAGTTAATGGTCAAAGCAAACAACGATGGATATATCCATCGTTGTTTGCTTTGAAACACGAACTTACGTCATAAATCAAATTCAACTAGTTCTTCTATTCCCATTTCAAACTTTTTCACCGCTTCTTGCGCTTCTGACAAGCTGATTTTTTCATCTGGATTATGAACGATCCTATTTCTAATTTTATGAGCGCTCCAAACTTCATCTAAACATTGGAGTTGTTCCTTTTTCATCGTTTTTAACCTGTCTCCCAATGTATTTCCTTTATATCCTATCATCAAAAGAATACTATCAAATATTTTTTCCGCTTCAATAACCGCCATTTTATATTCAGATTCCCGCATGGTTGAAAGCCGTTTTTGAACTTTATTCCACGCCCTCTGCGTTTTCCCTTTTGGAATGTCCTTAATCGCGGTTCCTTTAAGATATTTTCTAAATCTTTTGATTGGCTCTGATTTTATGTATAAAAGAACTATCGCGTAAAATAAAACGCATGAAAGAAACACAAGAATAATTTTCGCGTAAAATAAAATATCTCTGTATAACCGCGACTGAAAAAACTTGATTATCGCGTTTACCGTTTGTCCAGGCGCGTCGGTAAGCAGTTTGTGAGGATCAGAATTTTTTATTATTGTTTTTATTTCTTGTTCACTTATACCCATATCTTCACATTTCACGTTTTATATTTATTGTTTGCCGATTATATAATCGTCACCGCGTTAAAATGTTTGAATGTTTATACATTAATACGTTCAAATACTTTTCCGATTTCTAAAATTTTCTTTTCGCCAAACCAATTCCCTAAAAGCTGGAATCCAATTGGAAGTCTTTTATCACTGTTTTCAACATCCACAAAACCGCAAGGAACCGCAAGGCTTGGAATCCCAGCTAAACTGGAAGCGGAAAGATACATATCCTCTAAATACGCCTTAATCGGATCTGTTGAATGCTCTCCAATTTTGTAAGCCACATGCGGAGCGATTGGAGCAAAAAGACAATCAAATTTTTCAAATTCTTTCTTGAAATCGTCTTTAATCAATTCTCTAATTTTTTGAGCTTTTGTGTAGTAGGCGTCGTAGTATCCGTGCGATAACGCGAATGTTCCCAATATAATTCTTCTTTTTGTCTCTTGATGAAAGCCCTCTGCTTTGCTTTTCGCGTATGTTTCAAATAAATCTTTAGCTTTTTTGCTTCTTTTGCCGAATCTAATTCCATCCATCCTAGAAAGATTTGTGCTTGTCTCGCTTGGAGCTATTATATAATAGCAGGCGACGGCATATTTTGTATTTGGCAAATTAGCTTCGCCAACATCCGCTCCTAATTCTTTTATTCTTTCAATCGCGTTATTAATTGCGTCTCTGACATTCTTATCTATGCCTTCCGCGAAATACTCTTTAGGAATTCCAATCTTAATTCCTGATAAATCTTTTCTCTCTGATTGAGAATAATTTTCAATAGGGATATTCACCGAGGAAGCATCATTTTTATCCCACCCCGCGATCCGTTCAAAAATCAATGTCACATCTTCCACCGAACGCGCTATTGGTCCGATAACATCCGTTGACGAAGCAAAAGCGATTAAACCGTTTCTGCTTACTCTTCCATAAGTTGGTTTTAACGCGGAAATTCCACACCAACAAGCCGGGTGTCGCAATGATCCTCCCGTGTCTGACCCCAAAGCTGTCGGACATTGACCGCTTGCGACAGCGACCGCGGAACCTCCGCTTGATCCCCCCGGAACACGATCCAAATCCCATGGATTATGAACCGTCCCAAAGTCTGAATTTTCATTTCCTCCACCATGCCCAAAAGAATCACAGTTTGTTTTTCCTACGATAATCATTCCCGCCTGTTTTATTTTTTCAATCACGCGCGCGTCGTAAGGAGAGATATAATTTTCTAAAATTTTTGATCCCGCGGTTGTTTTAACCCCTTTTACGACAATATTATCTTTAACGGCAATCGGAATACCTTCCAATAAACCTATACTTTTCCCTTTTGCGATTTTCGCGTCAACTTCTTGGGCGTTTTTCAATGCCTCTTTTTCGCAAACAGTAATAAAGGAATTAAATTTTTCGTTAGTCCTTTTTATCACATCCAAATATTCCCGCGTAATTTTAGCGCAAGATTCTTCTTTATTAACTAATTTTTCGTGCAACTCTTTGATCATAACACCGACTTCACTTTGACATATTCATTTTCCATCTCTGGAACACCGTTTAACAAAATATCTCTATCAAAATCTCTACTCAAAGAATCCTGTTTATCTAATCTTGTTTGCTCTGTATTACAAATCCCAGTATTTGCCGTCGTAACAGAACTTGTATCGGCCTCTTTCAACAATTCAAAATAGTCCAACACGGATTGAAGTTGCCCGGCAAAAAGATTTTCTTCCTCTTCAGTAAGTTCTATTCTCGCAAGCTCCGCGATATGTTTTACTAATTTTTTATCCATTGCGTTTTAAACAAACTTTACGAACTTTTAACTAAACCGTTAAACGCTTCTTCATTTATAATTTTAATTCCCAACTCTTCCGCTTTTTTGACTTTGCTCCCGGGACTCTCTCCCGCTATTACGAAATCTGTTTTTTTGCTAACGCCATTGGAAACATTTCCGCCTAAAGCAATAATTTTTTCTTTTGCCTCATCTCTAGACATCTTGCTTAATGTTCCCGTCAATACAAAAGTTTTTCCATTAAGTTTTTTCATTTTATCATCAATATTGGGAACAGACAACACAATCCCATTGTTCTGAAATTTCTTTAGCGTATTTTGATTTTCTTCTTTTTGAAACCACGCGCTGATACTCGCGCCAATTTTTCCCCCTATTCCTTCAATACCGCGAACATCATTTTCTGTCATCTGATTGATAATCTCAATCATTTTCGCGATAGTCATTTTGTCTGATTTGTCCTGTTTGTGGTAGATTTTAGATAATTCATCCGCTAGCAAGCTTGCGGTTTTTTCTCCCACAAAACGAATCCCAAGCGCGAATAAAAATTTCCTTAATTCTACTTGCTTGCTTTTTTTTATCGCTTCCATTAAGTTTCGCGCCGATTTTTCCGCGAATCCTTCTAATAACATCAAGTCGCCTTTTTTTAAATCATAAATACCCGCCGCGTCTTTTATCAATCCTTTTTCTATTAAACTTTCCACGATTCTCTCTCCCGCTCCATTAATATCCATTCCCTTTCTTGAAACAAAATGAATTATCTCTTCACGTCTCTTCGCGAAACATTCTTTGTTTGAACAACGCGTGGCCGTTTCTCCTTCTTCTCTCATAGCGGATGATCCACAAATTGGACATCTTTTAGGCATAGAAAATGGTTGCGCTTTTTTCGGACGCATTTTTCGTAAAACTTCCACTACTTCCGGAATTATATCCCCGGCTTTTTGTATAATTACCGTATCGCCGATTCTTACGTCTTTTCTTCTGATTTCATCTTCATTATGAAGAGTTGCCCGAGACACAACCGATCCCGCGACGGTTACCGGTCGTAAATGAGCCACTGGAGTTAAAACTCCCGTCCGTCCCACCTGAAGTTGAATATCTTCAACGACTGTCGTCGCCTGTTCCGCCGCGAATTTATACGCGCACGCCCAGCGAACATGTTTGGCTGTCATTCCTAATCGTTTCTGATAATCAACGGAATTTATTTTGATAACAATTCCATCAATATTATACGGCAATTTTTCTCTTTTCTTTTTTATTTTATCAAAAAACTTTTTAGTCTCATGAATATTTTTACAAAGTATATATTCTGAATTTATTCTTAAACCTAATTTTTGCAGTTCAGCTAGCATGCTTTGTTGTGTCTGAACTTTAACACCGTTATTGATAGAGTAAAAAAACATATTAAGATCTCTCTCACTAGCAATTTTGGGATTCAATTGACGGACAGTTCCCGCCGCGGCATTTCTTGGATTGGCAAACATCTGCCCACTCACCTTTTCCTGCCTTTTATTTAGTTCCTCAAATGACTTAATCGGCATGTATACTTCTCCCCCTACTTCAATATTCACCTTTTCCCTTAAGGATAACGGAACACTTTTTATTGTTCTGACCGTATGCGTAACATTTTCACCGACAACACCATCTCCACGCGTAATAGCTTTTTCAAAAATTCCGTTTTCATAGATTAATGACATGTTCAATCCATCAATTTTCAATTCACAACTATATTCAACATCGGATTTTTCAGGAAGTTTCAAAAATTTTTTAACTCGTTTATCAAATTCTAAAACTTCCTCAAAAGAAAAAACATCATCAAGAGAATATTTTTTCGCGCTATGTTTAACTTTTTCAAATTTACCTAACGCTTTCCCTCCCACGCGTTGAGTTGGTGAATCAGCTGTGACAAATCGCGGAAATTGCTCTTCAATTTTTTCAAGTTCGTCTTTTAGCGCGTCCCTGGCCCCGTCAGACATTATTGGATTGTCTAAAACATAATAAGCATAATCAGCTTCTTTTAACTGATTTTTTAAAACATTTATTCTAATTTTCGCTTCTTTGATATCCATATTTTAACAAACGTTCATAATTCGTCATCGTTTATCGTCATTGAAAATTAATTGCTACCATTCTTTTCCCGGCCATTGAATTTCAACTTGTCTGTTTGCTTTCTGATATGTTCCTTTGGAACGCGCCTTGAAAAACAAAGTTGATGTAACGTTGACAGTGAATGTCGCCCCATTATCAAAAGCAACCGAATTATATTCGCCCACGGGTGGAGTCGCTTCGTTGACAATTACATCATACAATAATTGTTCCATTCCGCTTTCCGCGGCATAATACGCGGTTGAAGAATAACTGACATTTCTAGACAATCTGAATCCGGACGTAATCCACGAAGAAATAGCCAAACCAATGGCAAGAACACCCGATAAAATTATCACGGCCAACAAAATTGAAATATCAGCCTTCAGTCCGCGTAGCCTTGACGAAGAAGACTTAAGGATTTGCTCTCGTTGAAATAGACGCTTGAAAACGAACTTTTTTTGATTCATCCACGTCTCCGCTTAAATTAATATAATTAGGGTTTTGGAGAACCGCATGGAAAGTCACGAAAGGATGCTCTCCAAGTAAAACATTGTCTCTGATAAAAACTTTAAATTCTTCCGCTTCAATATCTTCTGACATGATGTCCAAAGCGTTTTCAATGTCATCGTTCACCGTTCTAATAATTTTTTTACTTTCCGTTAAACTGTACTCCACGCAATTTCCATAATAATCCAAAAATCTCAAAGAATCGCTGTTTTCATTAGTTTCAAAAACATGTTCCGCGCTGACGCATGAACCATTATTGTCAAAAACCGCTGTTCTTGCTTCTCTGGAAAGCGAATCAAAAATGTATCTCGCGTTGTCCTGAAGATTTTGCATATCGGACACCTCAAATTGAATTTCTGTAATTTTGGAAAATGCGGTTAAAACAGTCACGACAACTATCGCGAACAAAGACACCGCTACTAATAATTCAATTAATGTGAACCCAGCTACGGGTTTATTATCTAACAAGGCAAGTGATTTGTTTTTTTTCATTGTCTCCAATTATATAACCAATTCTCAATTTCAACAATTTGAGAACGCCCTTTTTCTTCCCATGAAACCGCGCATTTAGACATTACGTCGTCCGTGCTTTCATTCCCATCTGGGTTATGTAAAATCTCCACAATTCTCGTGAAAATAGTTTCTTGATCAAATGTCTCCACACATATTGGATCAGTTGAATCGCACACCGAGTATCCATCTCCTCCCGTTGAAAATCTTATCTTTTCAGAAAGAGGATACGCCACATTATCCAATAACCCCGACACTAAATAACTTACTTGATAAGTTCCGTCAATAATGCCTTCGTCCCACGCGTCTCCATCCATCCAATTGGTTCCTCTAATATCTTTAACAATTTCTATCCCTTCCTGCGCCAATCCAGTCGCGATTACTCCGTTACCTGTTATTTTTGAACGCGTGATTGTATTCGCCATCAATCCAATGATTCCAACAATTCCCATCGTAATAATATATATGGCAATCAAAACTCCCAACAAGGAAAAAGATTTGTTGTTTTTTTTATCTTCTTGCTTTTTTCTAATCAATAGACACATATCCTAGTTGGTTTATTCTTACAATTTTGCATTTATCATCATCAAAACTTGTCCTGCAATCTACCCCTTTTACTCCTACAACGATTTCTAGAGGAAAATTATCGGAAGACGCGCTTCCATTCACATATATTCTTGGCTCGGGCGGAACAAAAAATAAAGATATTTCGCTTGTAAAAAGATCCCCGCTTGGATTTTCAAAAATTGATTCTCCTCCCGCTTTTATATCGCTAATTACAACTCCTTGACTACTGAAATTTTTTGTAATTTTTTCTGTTTCCGTTTCACCTTCTATCGCGCTCCCCCATATCATATCTACATTTTCTGAACACTCATTTTCGGCAGTATTTTCGTAAAATATTTTACACGAAGCGGTATATTCATTCAGACTTTCCCGCGAAGAATATTGGAAAAAAACGCCAAATCCGCAAGGAATAGATTCCCCTTCTTCAAACGTTGTCATGGTTAATCCCTCCGCTTCTCTAACAGCAAGAACAATCTCTTTTGCCACGTTAAAAAGTTGAGCGCGATTTTCCGTCTGTCCTCTTCCAAGTATCATTGAGGTCGTTATTATCCCAATAATCGCCAAAGCGATTAACATTTCAAATAATGTAAAACTCTTTTTCATTCAATTCGTTTTATTAAAAAATAGCAAGATACAGATTAAATAATCGTTGTCCCCAAAATAGAGTTATCAGTCCGCCAAAAACGAGAAAGGGACCGAAAGCGATTTTTGTTTTTAGATCTTTTCCTTTTAACAACATTAAAAATATTCCCACGACGGCTCCCACGGTAAAAGCAATCATCAGCGCTTCAAGAATCCATGGCCATCCCACCACCATTCCTATTATGGCGCCTATGTATATATCCCCTCTTCCCATCCACTTTTCACGCGAAACGGCAACAAGCAGAAAAAAGAATCCTCCTGCCATCAAAGCTCCCGCAATTCCAGAAAGAATGGCGCTATTAACAACGGAAAAGTTATTTGATATAAAAAGCAAATCCGCGTCTCGCGCGATTACTGAAGCGACCGAAAAAAGTATTCCCCAACGCAAAAAGTTAGTTGGAATTTCAAGATATTTCCAGTCATAAACAAAAATTGCAACTAGAGTCGCAATCCAAAACAGAACTAACAAAGTATAACACCAAAACAAAATTGGATTTTGGAATATCTGCTTGCTTAAATTGCTCAAATAAAACCGCCATCCCGCAAAGAAAACGACGCTCGTAAAAACTTCAACAATCGGATATTGCCAAGATATTTTATTTTTACACGAATCGCATCTGCCTCTTTGTAACAGAAAACTAACAACAGGGATTAGCTCATACCAACGTAAAACACTCCCACACAAGGGGCAGTGAGACCGCCCCTTTGTAACAGTTTCTCCAGTATTGGACCTATGGATAACAACATTCAGAAAACTACCAACCAAAAGCCCGCTTACAAAAATGACAACCGAAACAATCATATTAATTCTAACTTGCTACTAAAGTAGCGTCGCAAACGGTAGAACTCTCCGTTGGTAAACAAATAGTTTCCCCGGCGTTTCCTTCAACACCATCATCCACGCCTTCCAATAAAGCGCATATTTCATACCCATTGTTATCTTCATTCAGACTATAACAATAATCACCACCATTTACATAAGTCGTTCCTCTTGGATCTTTGGGAGTTTCTCCGCCAGACATATAATCTTCAATGGCCGCGGCCCATCCTTCTTCAGCGGGATATGCTGGAGTGTCCTGCGAATCATAATACATTTCCAACGCCAATCTTATGTTTGAAAGATCGCTCTTTCTCCTCGCGTCCCTCGCTCTTCCTCTTGTGCTGGAAAGATTAACTAAAACAACGGTCGCTAAAATACCGATAATGGCGATAACGACTAGAAGCTCTATCAACGTAAACGCTTTTTCGTATGTTTTTTTCATCTTCTTCACCTCTCTTTCTTTTTTATATCTTTATTAATTAGCTAAGGACAAGTCGCGGACTCCACGCACCCATCTTTATCACACCTAAAATACCTTGACGGAGCGCCAGTCGCGTCAAAAGGCTCCAATCCCGCGCATAAAGTAAAATTCTTGCAAGCGGTTAAGAGACATCCCTCCGCTCCCGCTCTACTAACCGGAGTATAGGCATAATTACTTCCCGATTCTGGATCAACGGGATTGTTATCTAATAATTTGCTTGTCACTAACTCGGCAATACCTTCCGCGGCCGTAGGAAAATGATAAGGAACAGACGCGTAATAACTCGCGATTAATGCCGTGTGAATGCTTCTCATATCCGATAATCTTTTGGCATTGTTTCCCTTTTCTCCAAGACCGCTAAGACTTACTATTACAATAGTCATGATAAGTCCAATAA
>CAZUBR010000005.1:0-6521 GCA_964618965.1 uncultured Candidatus Saccharibacteria bacterium
ATAGTCACCAACCCTTCCAGTTTGGAAAGATTGATACTATTTTTTTCCCAAAACAAAAATATTTTTTCAAATTTTTCAAACATTTTCTCTCCTCCTCAGATAATTATTATAGCATGAAACATGATTTTTGACAAATTTTTCAGGACTATACGAGGCAGATCTTTGTGATATAATATAATTATGAATGGTAAATTGAAGATATTTTTAATTAGCACTGGCATTATTCTTTGCGGATTCGGAATAGTGATGTTTGGCGGTTTTTTGCATATAAGAAAAACGATTTATGGAAGTTTTGGGGAAGAAGGGGTTATAAAAGAATTCGTAATCAAAAGCGGTGAAAACGTAAAAAACATCAGCGGGCGTTTAGAAAGAGACAAAATTATTTCAAGCTCTTTTTCTTTTCAAATTTATGTATGGATGGAAAAAGCGGGGACCAAAATTCAAGCGGGCGAATATGAAATTTCTTTAGGAAAAAATATCCCTTATATCCTAAATTTATTGATAGAAGGGAAAGTCAAGGACAATAGCGCGCAAATTACGATTCCGGAAGGTTTTAATTCTTGGCAGATAGCGGAGAGGATTGAAAATATGAAATTGAGTATTAAAAATAATAACGTTCTTAACATTATTAACGTTCCAAGCGTTATTTTGAGAGATGAATATTGGTTCCTAAAAAAAGACGAAAACAATAATCCAAAAAATTTGGAAGGATATTTATTCCCAGACACGTATAAATTTAATGAAGATGCTAGCGCGGAGGATGTCGTCAAAAAAATGTTAAATAATTTTGAAAACAAAATAGAACCATTAAAAAGCGGGATTCTCGTAAGCGATATGACATTGCATGAAATTATTACTTTAGCGTCTATCGTTGAAAAAGAAGTCGCTTCTCAAGAAGACATGAAAATTGTTGCGGGGTTGTTCCTGCGTAGATTAAAAATCGGAATGTTTTTACAGTCCGACGCTACAATTAATTTTATCACTCAAAAAGGGAGTCCATCTCCGCTATATAAAGACTTAGAGGTGGAATCGCCGTATAATACATATAAATATGGCGGCTTGCCACCGGGGCCGATTTGCAATCCAGGGTTTAACGCTATTGAAGCGGTGTTAGATCCCACGGATACGGATTATTTGTATTTTCTGACGCCTGAAGGTAAGCCAACCGTGTTTTCAAGGACTTTAGCGGAACATGAGGCGAACGCGCGGAAATGGCTACGATAAGTCTAATGTTCATTTGACAATATTTTTAAATGTGATACACTGTGAGTACTGTAGACAGTAGGCGATCAATAAGACCTACCGAGGTGATAGAACTATCGTTCTAGACTTTATTCTGCAGTAACGCAGATTTTTTAATAGAAAAATATGGCTATAACAAAAGAAAAGAAAAAACAGGTAGTGGACGCGTTGGTAGAACAGATAAAGAGTTCTAAATCCGCCGTTTTAATTGATTTTAAGGGAACTACTGTCAATGATTTAGAAGACGTCAGAAACGGACTGAGACAGTCAAAGGCGAATATGAAAGTCGTAAAAAAGACTTTGATTAAAATGGCTTTGCGAAACGCGGGTATGGATGTTAAAAGTATGCCAGTTTTAGAAGGTGAAATCGCGATGGCTTTTAGTCAGGGAAGCGAGATTGACGCTCCGAAAGTTATTGGAAACGCGATCAAAAGTAAAAAGACCTTGAAGATTCTTGGCGGGCTAATGGAAAATAAGTTTTTAAGTATTCAAGACGTGATAGAATTATCAACGCTTCCTACGCGCGAAGAACTGCTTGGTAAGTTTGTTGGAACAATCGTGACTCCCGTAAATAATTTTGTATGGGCGTTGAACGATGTGGCTGGAAGATTTGTTAGAGCTTTGAACGCGATCAAAGGTAATAAATAATAAGTTTATAATTTAATTAGTAAGGGAAAATATATGTCAGAAGAAAAGAAGGAAGTTCAAGTTCCTGAAAAGTTCCAAGATTTAGTTAAAAAAATTGAGGAATTAAGCGTTTTAGATTTATCAGAACTCGTGAAAGTTCTTGAAGAAAAGTTTGGAGTTTCCGCTCAACCAGCTGTTGCGACTATCGTGGCTCCTACTGCTGGCGCTGGCGCGGAGGCAGCAGAAGAGAAGTCTGAATTTGATGTAGAACTCGTGGCTTCGGGTGAATCCAAAATTGCTGTTATTAAAGCAGTTAAAGAAATCACTGGAGTGGGGCTTAAAGACGCGAAAGATATCGTTGAAGGCGCTCCTAAAATTATTAAGGAAAAAGTCGCGAAAGCGGATGCTGAAACGATGAAAAAGAAACTTGAGGAAGCGGGGGCGACAGTTAATTTGAAATAGAACAAATTGACATGTAATAAGACGGATGTTCGTTAATCATGAATCGCTTCCGAGATTGTAAAAACCGAGTTAGCTCGGTTTTTACAATTATAGCAATATCTTTTTGAGAATTACTACGAATCTATTCTATAAATTTTATTATTGCTTAAAATATAAATGTTATTATCTCCATTGACGCAAATATCTTTTAGATCATTAAACGCCTCACTCTTGTATTGGGCGATCATCTCTCCATTTTTAGACGACATGATAATTTTGTTTTCATCAGGACTTGTAAAAAAGAGATTGCCGCTTTCATTCGTGGAGATATTTTTCAGAGATGAAGACGGAAGCGCGAAAGTATTCATGAGTTTTCCCGCTGATAGCGTTGATATTTGGCCATCCGCATTCAAAATATAAATGCGTCCATCAATAGCCAAAGAATTTGCTCCAGTTATATCCATTGTCATTTTAATCCATGGAGACGGATTGCCGTTTGTAATCTTGAAGACTTGATTATCAGCGGAAGATAAAACATAAAGATTTCCATTGTACATTTTGCTATCAACTATATTTGAGGGATTTAAACCACTTAATAAATACTCTTTATCAATAATTTTTGCGGTAGCGTTAACTTCAAAGACTGTTGAAAAACTTGTTATTAGAGCAATGTTATCATTAAAACTGCTAGCGACGATTATTTTCTCGCCATTTTGCAGAGGGATATTGATATATTTTTCCGCTTGATATTTTATTAAATCAATTTTTATAATCTGTCCGTTATCCATATCAATCGCGAATAGAGAATTTCCATTTTTTAATAAGATTTTAGCGTTTGCCGTATTTTGTGAAAACGCGTCCAAATCAACAATCATGAAAGGATTTTGAATGGTTGTAATTTTATTAAGCTGATCTATTTGCGTTTGAATTCTTCCGCGCGTTATTTGTGAGATGGAATTGTCCGGAGTTTGTTCCAACAGTACTATTGCTTCTGTTAATAAAACCATTGCCTTCGTTTCATCTTTGTATATCAGCGCCGTCTCAGCTTCTTCTTGCTTTTGTTGAATTTTCAGCATAATTTCTTGGTTGATTATCGGAGTTGAAATTTCAGCAATAAGCGTTTTATCTTGATAATATCTTTTACTGACGCTAAATATTCCATACGCGCCGGCTAAAATAGCTGAAACAATAAATACTATTGAGATAATTTTTATGGCATATTTTATAACAAAATAATTCATTACGCGATGTTTTGTCTTTTTGTTTTTGTTAGTTGCTCTATTGATAATCACGGGTCTTGCCGTTTCTGAACTAGCGATATTTTCTTCTATTTTTACAATATGTATAGCCGCAAGTTTTTCCAGATTTTGAGAAAAATCGCTATCGTGTTTTTTAGAACTACTTTTAATTTTTGTTATTATTTTTTTAATTAAACGCGCTGATGATTTTGCCATGGCCAAAGATACTTTCGCGGTCTGATATTTTAACGAATCTAAAATTGGAGCGATTGAAAATAACTTCCTAATTTTCAGAGCGGATTCTTCTCTTGACTGCGATAAAATCGCGGAATTTATAGTATTTGTAGTAATAACTTCATCGGGGACAGCTCCCAAAATATCTTTCAGCGATAATTTAGAAGCGATATTTTGTCGCGCTATTGTATTCTCTTGAGGAGAAAAAATATTTTCTGAGACATCATCCGATAATATATCAATAATAATGGAACTAGAGTCTTGCGTGTCTCCATCCATTTCAAAAATTTCTCCCAAATTTTCTATTGCCCGCGCGCATGATACTCCAGAGATAGCGTGTTTCAATTCTTCCAAAGACAGAATATTAAACAGTCCAGGAGTTGCCTCAATAATTTTATCTCCAGCGTTAACAGGACCGCTGACGATATTGGTAAATGTTTTTGAAGGAAAAGGCGATTCTTCTTGATCGAGATTTTCAGTCAGAGTAACTAAAAAATTATTTCGCAATAAGAGCATTCTCGCGTTTCCCGCTTGAGAGATATGCAATTTATTTGCGCTTTGCAAAGCGCAAACCATGTTTAATCTTCCTATCCAATCTATATTTCCTTGTGACGCGATATCCGCTAAATAAGCGTTTGCTTTATTTAAACTTGCCTCAAAAGATTCTAATGCTTCTCTTTTAGGATTTTTGAAAAGCTCTTTTTTGATTATAGATGCCAAAGTGTTGGCAAGATAGGCGCAATTTTTAGACTTTAACTTAACTTCGCCAACTATATACAAATTGCCTATTTGGGATTCTTCTACGTTAGTCGGCTCGTATGAATAGGAAATACAAAATTCTTTCGCGCTATTTGACCCTACGTATAATTCACTGGATTTTGCCGTTAAACCCTCTGTTTGTCGTATTGTGTCTTTTTCTTTTAACATTTCCATTATTATATCTCTTTTTTGAAATCTGGACAATGCTCTATTTTGGGGTATAATGGATAAGAGGTTTATATGGTGCATGTATTAGAACAATTATTTGATTCAAAAGCGAGGGTTAGAATTTTGAGATTTTTTTTAAGAAATTCTGACCATTTTTTTGATATGCAAGAAATTGCCAAACGGACAAGAGTTGCGCCGAGCACATTAAGAAAAGAAATGAAAATTTTACAGCTTATAGAATTCATTGTTAGGAAAGAACAAGAAGTGGAAAAGGTTTCCGTCACCAATGCCAAAACAAAAAAGAAACCTGCTAAGAAAATGATTAAAAGCGAGGTGTTTGGCTTGAATGAATCGTTTAGATTGTTAAAAGATTTGCGGGGATTGGTTTTTGGAGAAGGATTTGTGGATAAAGACGAATTAGAAAGTATTATTAACAAAATTGGAAAAGTGAAGTTTGCCACCGTATCGGGGGTATTTCTTAGTTCAGATAAGGAGATGCCAAGACAGGGAAGAAACAGAGTAGATTTATTTGTTGTCGCGGATGACGTGGAAAAAACAAAATTAAAAATAGCGCTTCAAAGCATTGAGGCGGAAATTGGAAAAGAGGTTGTTTATTCAGTGCTTTCTTTAGATGAATTTAATTATAGGCGAGACATGTTTGATAAATTCGTCTATGATGTTTTAGATGGTCCAAGAGAAGATATTATAAACAAAGTCAGGGTATAGGGGGTATAGGTAACCTGCCCGCATTGCTACGCAAAGCAACAATATAGGGCGATTAGCTCAGCCGGCTAGAGCGCAACATTGACATTGTTGAGGTCGTAGGTTCAAGTCCTATATCGCCCACCAACTCAATTATAGGCCACAAGCTATTGACATTTCGTAAAATTACTGTATAATACATGAATACAGTTCTTTTTTTATAGATCATTCTTATTCTAAAACGAAAGGAGGTGAGAAGAATGACAAGAGATGCAAGAGATTCTCTTGCTTCCCTAGAAAGTAAAATTCTAGGGAAAAAAGTCGTTAAACGCCTTCTCTCCAAAAGAGGGAAGGAAATTTTAAAAATTTTAGAAGATGTGAGTAACATTGCTGAAACTGATGTTACTCTTGTAAAAAAAATTCTTGCTGAATATCTGCGAGAGGGGGGATCTTTTTTATGCATCTAAAAAAACAAAAGGCGCGTTTCTAAATATAGCATTTGAGAAGCGCGCTTTTTTATTTGTGGACAAGTCTTATTTTTGGCTTAAATATCAGTGGTTGACCGTGGCATAGCGGTGGAGTATAATGGGATTATAACGGTGATAAGTGGGGAAAAGTGGAATGTTTATAGGAGAATATACTTACACAATTGACGAAAAAGGGAGATTAGCGATTCCCGTAAAATTCAGAAAAGATTTGATTAAAGGAGCCGTCATAACAAGGGGATTAGATAATTGCTTATTTCTTTACCCGATTGAAGAATGGAAAATTTTAGCTGACAAGTTAAGCAAACTTCCTATTGGTCAAGCAAACACAAGAGCGTTTGCTCGTTTGATGCTTGCTGGAGCAATGGACGCGACGCTTGATAAACAGGGCAGAATTCTTGTCCCAGATTATTTAAGAAAATTTGGAAAGATCTCTAAAAAAATAGTTTTGGCGGGACTATATAATAGGATTGAAGTTTGGGGAGAGAATGAATGGGAAAAATTCAAAAATGGAGCCGAAAAATCTAGCAATGACATAGCGGAGAAGTTGGGAGAAATTGTTTAAGTCCAAAAAGTCAAAATTACAATGACGCGACGGCGAATCTTATAAACATTTAACTTTTTA
>CAZUBR010000005.1:6531-11092 GCA_964618965.1 uncultured Candidatus Saccharibacteria bacterium
TTCCATAATGATTCATAAACCGGTTTTGTTGAAAGAAATTTTAGAATATCTGAAGCCAGAATCTGGGCAGAAATTCATTGACTGCACGTTTGGTTTTGGCGGACATGGTTTGGCTATTTTGGAAAAAGTTTTACCGAATGGGGAAGTATTAGGAATTGAGATAGATAAAGATATTTTTGATCAGTGGAATCTCGCGAAACAAAAGAAAGAAGGGCTGGTATTAGTAAACGATTCGTATGTAAATTTGAAAAAAATTGCTTGCGAAAATGGATTTAACGCGGTTGATGGGATTCTATTGGATTTGGGAATATCAAGTTGGCATTTTGATAAGTCTAAAAAGGGATTTTCATTCAAAGACGAAGAATCGTTGGATATGCGATTGGATGATAGGACGGAAAAGTCTGCCAGCGATATCGTGAACGATTGGAGTTATGAAGATTTAGCAAAGATATTTAGCGAATACGGGGAAGAAAGATTTTCCAAAAGAATCGCGAAAGCAATCGTAGAATTCAGAAGGAAAAAGGCGATCAAAACCACGGCCGATCTCGTGAATATTATCAAAGACGCGATACCTAAAAAATTTCATCGCGGTAAAATTCATTTCGCGACAAAAGTATTTCAAGCGTTGAGAATCGCGGTAAATGATGAATTGCGAAATATAGAGAAAGTTTTACCACAAGCGGTAGAAATTTTGAAATTAGGCGGAGTATTGGCTGTAATATCTTTTCATTCAGGCGAAGATAGAATTATTAAAAATTTCTTTAAGAACTTAAAAAATAATGTTGAAGCTTTAACAAAAAAACCGATTGTTCCAAGCGATGAAGAAATAAAAAATAATCCAAGAGCGCGCAGCGCGAAATTACGAATTAGCCAGAAAGTTCATAAAGTCTGACAAATGATTTGCGCGTTTTGTGTTAGTTTTTACGTGAGTTCGCGTCTAACATATATGAAACAAAAACAAACAAAATTTGATTTTTTAGAGAGGGCGATTTTATTCTGTATTGTCGCGGGCGTTTTGGCTATGATTGGATTCTACGTGATTCAAGTCAATGAACTTGCGGTAAGCGGAATTCAAATTTCTAAGATCAGTAATGAGGTCAATATTTTAGAAGAGAAAGTAGAGAATTTGAAGCAAGAAGCGTCTAATCTGCAATCCGCGGATGTTTTAGAAAAAGAATCGGAATCAATGGGAATGGTAAGAACCTTATCGTCTCGTTTTATTAATATCGCGGGAGGGGTGGCCTTAAGATAAATGGATGAGAAAACAAAAAACAGAAAATTTTTGGCAAGTCAATTTTTTGTTTATCGTGATCATCCTCGCGATCGCGGTTCTTCTGTGCAGACTTATCGCTTTACAAATAATTGATCATGATAAATATTTTGTTGCCGCTAAAGATCAGCATAGCATGTATCAAGAGATTCTTCCCAAACGCGGGAAGATTTTTGTAGGAACTAAAAATTCAGATGATTATTTTGCCGTGGCGACTAACCGTAAAAATTATTTATTTTACATAGTGCCAAAAGAAATCAAAAATAGAGAAAATTTTATTGAGCAAGTTGCCAAAGTTGTCAAAGAAGAAGCGCGAGATCGCGAAACAGAAATTAACAGTGTTTTAGAAAAATTCAAGTTAAAAATTGGCGAGTCCGTCTCTAAAAACGTCACGGAACAATCTGAAATGGAGGATAGTAGCGCGGAAGATTTAGAATTAATTGAAGCCAAAGAACTATTGGAAAGACGATTGCGAAACATGGATGATCCCTACGAAATAGTTTTGAAAGATGTTGACAGTGATTTTGTTGAAAAGATTAATAAATTAGAATTATCCGGAACGCATTTTACTGAATTTGATAAGAGATATTATCCCGAACACGAATTCGCGGCCGATGTTCTTGGATTCGTGGGATTTAAGGGAGATCAGCGCATAGGGCGTTATGGTTTGGAAGAATTTTTTAATAGTGAATTAGAGGGTCACGCTGGATTTATTGATGGTGAAAAAGATACTAAAGGAAGATGGGTTCCCACGGGAAATAAAGAAGAAATTTTAGCGGAAGACGGATGCGATATTTATTTAACAATTGATAGAAATATTCAATTTAGAGCGGAAGGATCCTTGCGGGAAGCGGTTGAAGAGTATGGTATTGATTCGGGATCAATTATTGTTATGGATCCGCGAACGGGAGCGATTCTCGCGATGGCGAATTGGCCTACGTTTGATCCAAATTACTATAACAGTTTTTCAGATATAAAAGCGTTTCAAAATGAATCAATCCAAAGCGTGTATGAGCCCGGATCGGTTTTCAAAGCGATAACGATGTCCATAGCGATTAATGAAGGGGTTGTCACTCCACAGACAAAATATGAAGACAAAGGATTAGTGGCGATTCGCGATAGAGTGATTCATAACGTGAACAATAAATCTTATGGAACTCAGACAATGATAGAAGTTTTGGAGAAATCTTTGAATACTGGAGCGATGTTTGCCCAACAGTCTGTTGGCGAAAAGATTTTTCTGGAGTATGTTAAAAAATATCATTTTGGAGAAATTCTAAACATTGAACTTCAAGGCGAGATTGCCGGAAAAATTGGCGCGCTTGAAGAATTACCGTATAATGCGGTTAATTATGCCACGGCGTCATTCGGGCAAGGGATTTCCGTGACTTCTTTGGAAATGATCTCGGCGATTTCGGCGATCGCGAATAGAGGAAAATTTATGCAACCGCGCGTTGTTTCTAAAATAGTAAAAAATGGAACAGGATTTCTTAAAGAAGAAAGTTCTTTAGGACAAGTAATTAGCGCGGAAACCGCGATTAAAGTTTCAGCAATGATGGTGAGCGTCGTCCGAAACGGGTGCGGTCAAGCGGCCGCGATAGATGGATATAACATCGCGGGCAAAACAGGGACCGCCGAAATAGCGGAAGATGGAAATTACGCGGATAAGTCTCTTCATACGTTCGTTGGTTTTGCTCCTCTGGAAGATCCCGCGTTTTCTGTCATAGTAGAATTAAATAATCCTAAAGGGTATCGTTTTTCATCTTCAACCGCGGCTCCTACTTTTAAAAAAATCGTAAAGTTTATGTTAGAATATTATGGCATTCCGCCGGAATAGTATGAAGAAAATAATATCTAAAATTTTAAAATTTTTTGCCAAAATGGCGGTTGATCGTCATGATCCGATTGTTATTGGAATTACTGGAAGCGTTGGCAAAAGTAGCGCGAGAAATGCCATTGCTTTTTTGTTGAGCAAACGTTTTCATGTTTCAAAAGTCATAAAAAATTACAATAATGAAATAGGATATCCTTTGAGTATTTTAGGGTTGGAATCGTCCGGAAAAAATCTTTTCGCGTGGTTAGGCATCCTGTTAAAAAGTTTTTGGATAGCATTTTTAGGGAAAAAATTTCCTGAAGTTTTAGTGCTGGAATTAGGAACGGGTAAACCCGGAGATATTGAGTATCTGGCAAGCGCGACACCTTTTGATATCGTTGTTCTAACGGCTATAGGACCAACTCATTTGGAATTTTTTGGTTCCATAAAAAAAATCGCGAAGGAAAAATCAACAATTTTGAAATATCTCAAAAAGGGAGGGAAAGTTGTTTATAATTATGACGACGAAGAAGTGAAAAACATTGTTAACGCGCAGAGAATGGATAAAGCGTCTTATGGATTTCAAAAAGGAGCTGACGTGCAAATTATTTCAGGCGAAGAACCACTGCTCCATTTTGACGATTATGGAAATTTTTGCGAGTCTTCGTTCAAAATAGAAACGCAAGGAACGTTTATGCCAGTCAAATTAGATTACATTGTTGGCAAGGCGCAAATTTACGGGGTTCTCGCGGCCTTCGCGGTGGGAAATATTTTTAACATGAACATAATAGAAATCGCGGAAAAAATGAAAAAGTTGAAACCTCTTCCGGGAAGGACGCGATTATTAGCAGGCGTTAAAAAAACAACTATTATTGATGATACATACAATGCCGCTCCGACATCTGTTTTGTTGGCGTTAGAAACTCTTGGAAAATTTTCAAATAGGCGGAAAATTGCTGTTTTAGGAGACATGTTAGAATTAGGAAATTTTACGGAGGAAGGGCATCGGCAGATTGGAGAAAAGGCGGCTATCGTAGTGGATTTGTTATTTTTAGTGGGGGATAAAATTATTTTTACGGAAGAAACCGCAAAAAATGCCGGGATGAAAGATGATCAGATTTTTAGGTTTTCAGACGCGGACGAGGCAAAGAAAATAATTGAAAAGAGTACGCGAGAAGGAGATGTTATTTTAGTAAAGGGATCGCAAGGAATGAGGATGGAAAAGATCGTTGAAGAAATAATGGCGGAACCGCAAAAAGCGAAAGAGCTTTTAGTTAGACAAGAAAGAGGGTGGAAGAATCGTTGACATTGATCATTGAAAATTGTAAATTGTAAATTGATAATTGATTGTTTGGCCCTATCGTCTAGCGGCTAGGACATCAGATTCTCATTCTGAAAACCGGGGTTCAATTCCCCGTGGGGCTACCAAAGTTGAAAGGAGGGACTAATTATGCGATTCAAAATAGAATATCTTATTT
>CAZUBR010000006.1:0-10890 GCA_964618965.1 uncultured Candidatus Saccharibacteria bacterium
TCTCCGCGTTCGCGACAACGGTTCTTGTCGCGTTCATGATATCCCGAATGGTACTAGTCCCGTTCGGGAGCATCTTCTCGATTTTTTTCGTTTTCTTCATCGTTTTTGTGGGCCAGATTTGGCTCCGCAAAAAAGAAGAGGATACGGAAAAAAAAGTTGTTGAGGAAATGAAGATAACTTTCCTCACAACTGTCGTTTTCATAGCCTTGCGTTTAGTCTACGCAAGGCTATTGAATCTCCCGCCTCTTCTTTCGTGGCAATACTTTCTGTATAGCCTGTATGGCCACGGAGGATTCGCGGCGCCCACCGCCGCAATTATGAAAAGAATGTTGTTGACCTACACTCTTGATGTAGGTCTTATTCTGTTAGTTCTTTATTATTTCACCTTCCAAAAAGGTGAAATCTTAAAGAAACTAACATGGATCACGGGGTTGGGGCTCACTATTTCAGTCGCGATTATCGCGACTCTGCAGAGGGTCGCCCCCTCCTCCACAAAAATAATATGGAGTCAGTTGGCGCGAACTGATTCCATATTTTCCGTCTTTTTAGAATCCCGGAGCTACTTCGGGATTATCGTCATTATAGGAATTGCAATCCTCGTCTTGGGGATAGCAATCCCAGGGAGGATTGGAGAGAGAATTTCCGGAATCGGACTACTGATTCTGGTGCTCTGTTTTGTAATCTTCTGTTATGGAAGATTACAAAACTTTTCTTTGAGGAGATTTTTCTCTTCTTCCCGAGGTCAAGTTCAATATTCTCGGGAAATAATAAACGGGAAATACGTGTCTCACACGTTTTCCCCGGGAAAAACCTCCTTAAAATCTGAACTCCCTCGGGAGTTTCAGATAAAGAGAGTGGACATATCCAAATTGCGGATATACAGGTCCACTCCGCGTTCGCAAAGAATTCGGCAGGATCTCCCCGATTCTGCCGTTATCTTCTCAAGGAAGTTGGATTACAGTAATCCTTCAAGCTGGTTTTCTTTTGAAGAAACCAGACAAATGGGATATTGTAACCCTACTCCCCTTTACGTTTCCTTGAACGCGCCCAAGGAAAACGTGGGGGGGAAGGTCACGGTAGTTTACGAACTGCTGTGATATTGCCAGAATAAAAGCAGGCACCCCAGTTGGTTAGCCTGCTTTTTTCGTGAAAAGATTTTACGATGATTTTATTTAATCACTTCCAACGCAAATTTTACGATAGTCGCCGCGAGCGCGATAACGATAATCCCGACAACGGCGTAAGTAATAATTTTCTTTCCTTTTTCAATCTCGGTATTATTATCCCCATGCGTTAAAATCCAATATCCTCCATAAATAATCACAAGCGTCGCGACTCCTCCCAATATAAGGATTGAATTAAATATCAATCCTTCAAATACTTTCTCGGGTTCCAGTACTGGCAACACTCCCCCTGTTGGCGCATCAACGATTGCCGAAGTCGCGCAAACCGCTTTGGCGAACAACAACGTCGGAACGGTCAAAACGGTTGATAAAAAAACTTTTGTTTTTATCTTCCAAACTTTCATCTCTAGAAAATTTCAAGGGCAAATTTTACAATCGTAGCCGCGAGCGCGATAACAATGACGCCAATAATGGCGTAAGTAATAATTTTCCTTCCTTTTTTTATATTATCTTCATTTTGACCGCCAAAGAGTAACAAAAATCCTCCATAAACAATCATTAATGTCGCGATTCCGCCTAGTATTAGCAGGGACTTACTAATTAAACCTTTTACTACTTCGGAAGGGTCGGTCGCCTTAAGACCAGTACCCTCAACCTCTGCTGTTGAAGACGTTATCGCTAACGACGTTTTAGCAATCGCCAGCATACAAAACGCTGAAACTGCCATTAAAATACCTTTTATTTTTTTCATTGTTTCACCTCGTCCGCTGTAGCTTTTTTAACATTCATGCTTTTCAGCAAAGAATGTAGCAAGAACGGATATTTATTAATTATTAATTATTTTCCCAAAGTCCTCTGAACAGAGAACCTGATATTTTTTTCGCGTCTAATCCGCGAATTAAAAAATTGAAAGAACAAAGTTAATCATTGAAGCCGACAAAATGGCAACGATTATCCCAACAACCGTGTATTTGATAATACTTTTAGCTTGGGCAATTTTCTTTTCTTCTCCTCCTCCGGTAAGAAATAAGTATCCCGCGTATATAATCATTAAAACAGAAACTCCCACAATGATTGTCAAAAACCATCCGATGAAAGTATTGGCAAAGACAGAAAACCCTCCGCCTGCTCCTTCCGCTCCAGTCAAATATCTAATCTCATCTATTATTATATTCGCTCCCAATATTATTGCAAGCCCTATCACGGAATTTCTAATATATTCTATGCCCTTTTTCGCCTTTGTTGGATCGCCCATGCTTGTCACATACATAAATCCGCCAACCATTATCATAATAACCGCGATTCCCGCGACGATTCCCGTAAGCCAATCCGCGATTGAAGCGACTAAATCATCCACAGTTTCATCGTCAATCGGGGATGGAAAAGTCACTGTGTTTCCATATTGCGCGGACGGAGCGGGAACATCTGAAGCTCCAGCCAAGGAAACAATAGGAACGAGGAGGAGAATTGACACGATAAACATCGCTATCAACGTTTTTTTTGTTATTAAACTTTTACTTTGTTTCATAAAATTTGTTATTTACATATAATTGTGAACCATCCCGCTGGATTCCATACGCCTGAAGCGGAAGATATTCCCGCGAAAAGCATAATTGTGTTGATAATTAGCCACGCGAAAAATATAGCGCCCATACCAATTACCGCGTTTCGCAAAATATCTTTTGCTTTGTTCGTTAATCCTTGATCCACCCCGCCAAACACATACATGACCCCGGCGACAAGCACTGTCAACATCGCCAAAGAAACAGAAACCGCGGTCAACCAATCTAAAGCTCCTTTTACCATCGCGAACCCATCGCACAGCGTGCAAGATCCGCCTTCTCCCGTGCAATATCCGCTGACGCCTTTCCACTCCGCGGACGTTTTAACGGGAGCCGCAATAAATAAAATCATAAGAGAAATTGCAATTATAGTTCCAATAAATTTAATTTTATGAATCATATTTTTTATCTCATCGTTTGTGTTACTCTGCTTTCCGCGTATTTCACCGCTTCGCTATAAGTTTTTTCCCCGCGATTCACGTTGTCTATCATGTCTAAAAAAATTTTTTCAACGACGTTATTATCTTTTTGATACCAATTGCGCGCTGTCAAAACTTGAGAATTGAACACCTTCAAATTAGCATTTTCCACTTGAGCTAAAACAAGATCTTTTCTCGCGGTAGGCCTTTTGGCTGTTTCAAGATATTTAACCGCTTCTTCTTTGGATGTCATGAATTTTATAAAGTCCCAAGCAACGTTTGGATTCTTGGAGTTTCTAGAGACGGTAAATATCCAATAATTCGCGAAGTTCACATCCACGTCGCTCCCTTGAATTTGAGGACACGCGGATACCGCGAAATTAAGATGCGGAGATTTTCTTTCAATCTCGTCCGCGTGGTAACTATATCCTAACATCATCGCGGATTTTCCCTGAACAAAAGCGTCAATGGATCCAATCATGGAAGAATTCCATGTGTAAGTTTCTTTGGAAGAATTGGCGAACGCTGTATAAAATTTCAGAGCATCTTCTCCGGGAGAAAAAAGTTCATCTCCTGATTCAACATTCTGCGCGAAAGTCGCTTTTGTCCGATCATAATCAACCATTGACGCCCCGCTTTGCAACATTAGAAGTGACAAAATATCCGAAGCTCTATCTATATTTCGCGCGGTTCCCAGCGATATTCCCGCTTGAGTTATTTTTCCAAGCGAATCAATTTTCCGAAGCTTCGGAACATAATCTTTCAACGCTGTCCATGTCCGAGGCGGTTGCGGGATCCCGGCATTGTTCAAAATATCTTTGTTATAATAAAGAGCTAACGTATCCACGCTTAAGGGCAGTCCATAAATAGCTCCACCGTTTGCCGACACATCATCAGATAAGACATCAGCAAAGCTATCTTGTAAATCAACGGCGCTCATAACAGTCATTGGGTTAGCAAGTTCTTTTGGGTATGGAAGTGTCGCAGGCATAGGAACGATTTTATTTTTGTATCTTCCAACCCAATTATTCCCAATCAAAAGAACATCTGGTCCCATTCCTTCAGCCATAGAATTGACAATAAGACTTTCATATTCTTCAAATGTTTTTCTGTAATATTTTATTGAAACATTATCATGCGCTGTTTTGTAATCTCTGATAATTTCATCAAATGAATCCGAGTCATCCCACACTCCCCAAATTTCAAGAGCGACAGGATCCGGCTTTACCTGTGGCGAACGACAAATAGCGCCCGGAAGAAAAATTAGTGTCGTGAGAAGAGAGAACGCGATTACGATTTTTGTTAAATTTTTTTTCATCATTTTTCAAATATAATCCCGTAATGATATTTATCCGTTTCAATTTCTCCGATTATTTTGAATCCAATTTCTTGAGCAAGGTTTATGATGCTATTCTTTTCCACTCTATTCCCCGCGTTCGGTCCTATGGGCATTCCCGCTGTTTCCCATTCAATAAATAAAAGCCGCCCACTCGGAGCCAAAATACGGTACGCTTCGCTTAAAATTTCTTTATGCTTTTGAGATTGAAAAAGAACTGTTTTTAGAATCACGACGCTTACGGCATTATCAGCGATTTTAGATCCTCCATACACTTCTAAATCTCCCCTAAAAGTTTCAACAATATCTTCCAACCCCTCCACGCTAACTTTAGTATTCACGGCTTCTATCGCGCTTTCCATGCAGTCCACCGCGTAAACTTTTCCTTTATCTCTAACTATCTTCGCCGCGACAATGACAAAATAACCCGATCCGCAACCAAGATCCGCGATTTTCATCCCTTCCGCCACTCCGGCATCTTTCAAAATTTTCATCGGAGACATGAATCTGTTTTGATTGTTTTGTCCCATGTTGTTTATGTTTGTATTATCTTAAAACACTAATCGTTAAATTACAAACAATTAAGACCGTGGTATTAGGCGATAGTCATTCCATCCGTATTCTTAACTCTTAATCTTACGTCCGCGTTGCCGACGCGACTTTGTCTCCATTCGCCATTTTCATCACCCTGACTCCCTGCGTCGCTCTTCCTAATTTGGAAATACTGTTAACCGCGAGACGAATTACCTGTCCTTTGCGGGAAATCACAATCAAATCTTCCTCTTCGGCATTTTTATCAATCACGGCGGAAAATACTAATTTCCCAGTTTTTGAGGTAATATTTACTGTTTTAATTCCGCTTCCGCCTCTTTTTTGTGTTTTGTATAAATTAAGCGCTGATCTTTTTCCATATCCATTTTCAGTCAAAACCAAAACCTCTAACTTCTCTTTTTCTTCTTTTCCCCCATTTATCACGCACGCTCCGACAACATTATCTCCCGATTTCAACTTGATCCCTCTAACGCCTATCGCGGATCTTCCCATGGAACGTATGTCTGTTTCCTTGCATCTAACCGCCTGTCCATTCTTTGTGGATAACATGATTTCATCTTTGCCGCTTGTAAGTCGCACCCAGCCAAGCTCGTCTCCCTTGTTTAGATTTATCGCGATTAAACCCGATCTTCTCACATTGGCAAAATCTTCAAGCGGAGTTCTTTTCACAACTCCCGCTTTTGTAATCATCACCAAATATCCAGAATCGCTATACACAAAATTATCGCCCTTTGTTTTTACCGCTAAAACAACCGTCACTTTTTCATCCGGAGCCATTTGCAAAAAGTTAACAATCGGACTGCCTTTCGCGGTTCGCGAAGCAACGGGAGTTTCGTATGCCTTGGTCTGGAATACTCTTCCTCTATTCGTAAAGAACAACAAAACATCATGAGTTTCCGCGACCAACATATGATCAACAACATCTTCCTCTTTTGGAGTTATCCCGATTACGCCCTTTCCCCCTCTTTTCTGCACTTTGTAAGTTTCCGGATTTAACCTTTTAATATACCCGCTATTCGTCAAAGTGATTACCGTTTCTTCATTTGGGATTAAATCTTCGCGCGCGAATTCTCCAACAGTGTTGGCAAAAACTTTAGTCTTGCGCGGACGCGCGAATCTGTTTTTAATATCTATCAATTCATCCTTAATAATTTTTAGTACCTTCTTTGGATCTCCCAAAATATCTTCCAGTTTTTTGATTAAAGCTATTTTTTCTTTGAGTTCATCTTCAATTTTTTTCTGCTCCAATCCGGCAAGGGTTTGAAGTTTCATTTCAAGAATAGCAGTCGCCTGTTTATCGGAAAGACCAAATTTTTTCATTAAATTTCCGTGAGCGATCTCTTTAGTTTCAGATTTTTTAATAGTCTCTATTACCTTGTCTATGTAATCAAGAGCCTTTTTTAATCCTTCCAGAATGTGCGCTCTCTCTTTGGCTCTGTCTAAATCAAATCGCGTTCTCCTCGTCACAATCTCTTTTCTGTGCGCGATATAGTATTCCAACATTGCCTTAAGATTGAGAACTTTTGGCTGAATCCCGTCAACTAACGCAAGCATGTTTGGATGAAAAGTTTTTTGAAGATCCGTGTATTTGTATAACTTATTAAGAACTTTGTTAGGATACGCGTCTTGTTTTAATTCAATTACTACCCGCACGCCATCCTTATCAGATTCATCGCGCAAATCTTTAATTTCCTCTATCTTTTTTTCTTTAACCAAATTAGCTATTTTTTCCAATAGCACTGCTTTATTCGTCCTAAAAGTCATTTCAGAAACTACAATTTTGAATCTTCCCTCTTTCAGTTCCTGAATTTCAACTTTTGCTCTACTGACAATTTTCCCCCTGCCTGTCGCGTATGTTTGCAAAATTTCATTTTTATCATACACGTATCCTCCCGTTGGAAAATCTGGACCCTGAATAAATTTTGTTAAATTTTCAACCGTCGCGTCTGAATTATCCGCGAGATACACTGTCGCGTCAATTACTTCGCCCAAATTGTGCGGAAGAATATCCGTCGCCAATCCCACGGCAATTCCCATAGTTCCATTAACAAGCAATTGTGGAAAGGCGGCAGGCAATACTGTCGGTTCCTTGCGAGTGCCATCATAGTTATCAATAAAATCTATCGTTTCTTTTTCAATATCTTTCATCATCTCCTCCGCGATCGTCATCAGTTTTGCTTCCGTGTATCTCATCGCGGCGGCAGAATCTCCGTCCATGGATCCAAAGTTTCCCTGCCCGTTTACGAGAGGATGGAGCATCTTGAAATCCTGCGCGAGGTTTACCATAGATTCGTAAACAGCCGCGTCCGAGTGTGGATGATATTTTCCAAGAACTTCACCGACTACCGTCGCTGACTTTCTAAACTTCGCGGATGATCGCAATCCCAACTTATCCATCGCGTAAAGTATCCTCCGATGCACAGGTTTCAAACCATCTCTGACATCCGGCAAAGCTCGCGAAACAATCACGCTTAACGCGTAGTCTAGATATGATTCTTTCATTTCCTCCGTTATTTTTCTATCCTTTATTTGTCCAATTTCCATATCAAATTTTAATCCTCGTCCACTGGTAATCTATAGTATTTAATTTCCTCGTTCGTTATTTTGACATTCTCTGCCGTATCATCGCTCATCGCTTCATCATCTTTTAGTTCTTCGTCATAGTTTTGGTTTTTGATTTTTGAATTTTGAATTTCTATCTTGTCCGCTGTCGCGTTATTTGTTCCTCCAATATTATTAACAGAAACATCTATAGACGCCTTGAGTCCTTTCATCATCCCATCGTCTAATGGCTGATAAAAAACCGCTTTATATGACTCAAAAGACAACGACCAAATGGCCAAAGATATTATAGCGCTAACTATTACAACGCTCAAAAGAATTTTTTCCTTGGATTTATCCGATTTTTCTTGAAGTTTTTTTATAAAATCACTTATCATACAACTAGCGGATTAATTAATTCTGCGCCATTACATATACTTCATTATCTTCTTCTGGCAACATTTTCTTTTTTAACGTCACCTTCCCGACATTCATATTCTCTTTCTTGCATCCAATTTCTTTCGCGAATTTATCAACTTTTTCTAATTCTTTAATTGTCAGGCCATTTATTTGATAGTGCATTGGAATAATCACGCGCGGCTCAATCTGCCCAATAACATCAAGAGCTTCATCCGCGTTCAAAGTAAATTTCCCGCCAACTGGAATAAACAGAACATCAACGTCCCCGAGCGCTTCAACCTGACTATCCGTCAATTTCATTCCTTGATCCCCCAAATGACAAACCTTCATGTCTTCTATGTCTATAACATAAATGATATTTTCCCCTTCGCCATTACCGTTTTTGGTCTCATGAGTTGAAGGAATGCCAATAACGTTTACTCCTTTCAGAGAATATTCTCCCGGTCCATCAATTATAAAGGGGTTCCCTTTGATAACGCCTACATTATTGTGATCATCATGATTATGGCTAACCGTCACAATATCTGCCTGCCCTGTCGGCGGTTTTAATCCAATATCCTTTGAAAATGGATCCGTCACCAAAACCAAATCTCCACTCTGTATTCTAAAACAAGATTGTCCATACCATGTAATAATCATACTATAATGATAGCACAAAACAAAAATAAAAACCACATTCCCAAATTGGTAAAAATGTGGTTTTCTATCTTTTTAGCTAATCGTTCTCTGTCTCTCTTCTTCAACATTAAACGCTAATTCATCTTTTTCCTGAATATCTATATTTCCATTGATTTTAATCCCGCATTCATTATCTTCAGAAATCTCTTGAACAATTTGTTTCCCGCTTCTAATTTCTTGAACTACTCCCGTCCCTTGAAGTTCCTTGTTTCTAAAAATATCTATCGCGCATCCTTTTTTTGCCTTGCCTGATATGATTTTCCCTCCAACAATTTGACCGGTTTTTGACTTGCTAAACAACGCGGATACTTTCATCTTTCCAATTTCCATTTTTACTATTTCTGTTCCTAACCATTGAGAAATACACTCTTTCATCCCATCCATGAGCTCATAAATTATATTATAAACACGAACAATAACACCTTCTCTTTCCGCCGTTTTTCGCACAATCGCGTTAACGCTCACATTAAAACCGAATATCAAAGCGTCCGAGGACTTCGCCATTTGAATATCTTCTTGCGTCAATCCGCCAATCCCGCTTTTTATTATATTGATTTTAACGTTCGGAATTGAAACTGTATTGATAAATCCCGAGATCGCTTCCAATGAACCCGGAACATCCGCTTTCAAAATAACATTAAATTCTTTTGATTGTTCAGAAAAAGATAAAATTCTATCAGTGGTAAATGGTCTCATCTTCCCAATCATCATATCGCGTTTTTTATCTATCAATTCCGCGATCCTGCTTCTAGATACTTTTTTTTCAACAGTTAAAACTTCTCCGACCGACGCGACGCTCTTTAATCCCATTATGGCGACGGGGAAAGATGGTCCAGCTTCTTTGACAATATTCCCCTTAAAATCCTCTAACTTTTTTACCTTACCGTGAGTATTCCCAACAACAATAGTATCTCCTTTTTTCAAAACTCCATCTAAAATTATAGCTACCGCGATGTTTCCCTTTTTAGAATCTAAACTGGAATCAAGAACAACTCCGCGCGCTGGAATATTGGGATTAGCGAATATTTTTTTCATATCGGCAACTAAAATAATCATTTCCAGCAATTCAGAAATGCCTATGTTGTCTTTCGCGGATATTTCCACGACTGGAACGTCTCCTCCCCATCCCTCTAACATAACTCCCTGCTCCGCCAACTGTTTTTTTACTCTTTGGATATTAGCATCTGGTTTATCTATTTTGTTAATAGCGACAATCATCGGAACTCCAGATTTTTTAATTAATTCAATTGCTTCCACCGTTCTTGGCATCACTCCATCGTCCGCCGCCACAATTAAAATAGCGATGTCCGTAACATTGACTCCTCTCTGACGCAAAGTCGTAAACGCTTCGTGTCCGGGAGTATCCAAAAAAGTTATAATTTCTTTTTTCTTGTTAACTTCAACTTCTATTTGGCAGGCGCTGATATGTTGAGTGATTCCTCCCAATTCTTCCGCGGCAATATTACTTTTCTTAATTGTGTCTAACAATGTAGTTTTTCCATGATCAACATGCCCTAGAATCGCGACTATTGGTGGACGTTTTGCTGTCCCGCCAACGGATTTTACGAGATTATTTGATTCATCCTTTTCCTGTTCCGCCTTAAAATTAAGTCCTTCAAGAATAATTGAAGCCACATCAAAATCCACCTCTTCATTTATAGAGGCGGGAATTCCATGATTTATTAGTTCCGTGATAATCTTGCCGACAGGCATATCAAGTTTTAACGCGAGATTACGCACGATAATTTTATCGGGAAGAACAATAGTTTTTGATTTATCAAACATAACGTGCCGAGAGGCAGAATCGGACTGCCGACACAAGGATTTTCAGTCCTTTGCTCTACCACTGAGCTACCTCGGCGATTGCTTGTTTTTCTTCTTCGGATAGTTGATATTTTGATTCGCCATTTTTAATAGATTTCGCGTAAATTCTTACTCCGCTTTCAGTAAATAATGAAGAAATTACCAATCCGTCTTTATGAGCGTTTAGAAGAGCTATGGAAAAACTTTGATCTCCTCCCATATCCTTAAAAGGGTTGAATCTCACCACTCCCACGTGTTGAATTCCATTCAAAGCTATACTATTATTTTCAATTGTTTTCTTCAGAAGTTCCCTGTTTTTTTCTTCTAAAGACTCTATTCCTTTACCGCAACAAACTATCAATTCTTCTAAATTTTTCCCGCTTTTCCCTACGCAGAAACCATCTAATCGTTTTTTTGTTTCAGACAGCTGAATCTGCAGATAAACCATCCAAAGT
>CAZUBR010000007.1:0-2212 GCA_964618965.1 uncultured Candidatus Saccharibacteria bacterium
ATTATGTTCCCATCATTTATAGTTATGGTTTCCTCGGGAAGCCCAACAATCCTTTTAATGAAATACTTCGTCTCATCTTTTGGATATTTAAAAACTATAACATCTCCTCTTTTCGGCGGGTTAACATTAAAACGATAGTCAAACTCATTCGTTATTAAATAATCCCCGTCGTAAAAATTTGGTTCCATGCTTCTTCCCTTGACAAAAAACGGCTGAACAAGAAAGTGTCTTATGAAAAAAACTACAATCAACGCTCCTATGGTAATTTTAATAAAATCTATCGTTAGACTTAAAAAACCGCTTTTGTAGCGTCGGTTTGGTTGAGATTTTTGTATTTGTTTGTTCATATTAACGTCATTCTACCACAAATTTTAGCATGTATCAACTCCTTGACAGACGGTAAAGACGTGATGAATTTTACTCTTCTTGGTTTGGAAAAACCGAACCACCTGTCCGCATTGCTACGCAAAACGTTGCAGGCGGGATTCGGCTTTTTAGACTTGAGAAACTATCTTGAGTAACTGTTCTATTTTTGCTATCCTTAAGATAATATGTTGGACATGCTCAAAAAAATTGGAACGGTTGTGTTTCTTTTCGCCACAATAATATTGGTATTTTTGTCCGGGTTGATTTTATTCAGACAGGACAAAGATATTAAGGCTAACATCGCTTCTCCCGCTACATATACTGATACAACTATTGATACGACCAGCGCGACGAATACTGAACAAAATAATTTAGAAAAAGCGAATCAAGATGAAATAAATTTCTTGCTTTTAGGAAAAGGGGGCGAAGAACACCAATCGGGAGAACTTACTGATATTATTATGGTAGCAAGTTTCAGTCCCGCTAAAAATCAACTTAAACTTGTTTCCATTCCACGAGATCTGTATGTTAAAATGCCGGAAAAAAATTATTTTACTCGCATCAACGCGATTCAGCACAAAAAAAATTTGGAAGGAAAATCCGGGATTGAATATCTGCGAAATACCGTTAAACAAATTACAGGAATAGACATTGATTATTACGCTTCTTTTGATTTCTCTGACTTCAAAGATTTGATAGATAAATTAGACGGGATTAATTTATTTTTTGAGGAACCCGTTTCAGACACGTCTTTCCCTTCAAATGAATTCGGAGATCATGAATATCTTTATATGCCTTCTGGGGAAAATCATGTTAATGGAAGTATGGCATTGAAAATTGTTCGTTCAAGACATTCATATTGGGGAGATTTTGATCGTATTGAGCGACAGCAAAAAGTTATTATCGCGATTTGGGAAAAAGTTAATACGCCACGCGCGGGAAAAATAAACAATTTTGTGAAATATTTTAATATCTGGAACTATATCAGAAAAAATATAGAGACGGACATTGGAACAATGGAAACGTTGAAATTATTTGAAATGTTCAAAGCGTCGCGAGATCTCGCGATTTCCACATTCACGATTTCAAGCAAACCTAATGGAGAATTAAAAAACGCGCGAATAAAAGTTGAAGATGGAATCGCCATGGTTCTCTTGCCTAAAGACGCCACATTTGAGACAATAAGACAACGAATAAAAAATTTTTTAGAAGAATAACATGAAATTATTTGTAGGCATCGGAAATCCCGATGAACAATACGAAAGTACTCGCCATAATGTTGGTATTGATATAATTCAAGAATTGGCGAAAGAGTTAAACGTTGATTTATCAATGAGTTCTAAATTTGGCGCGACTATTGGAAAACATGAGTCTGGGTTTTTTCTGGCGCGGAGTCTATCTTACATGAATGATTCGGGATGGCCGATTAAAACAATCGCGAATTTTTATAAAATACCTCCAGAAAAAATTTGGGTCATTCATGATGATTTTGATGTTCCGATAGGAGTGGTTAAAGAAAGTTTTGATTCGCGATCGGCTGGGCACAATGGAGTAGAATCAATTATCAGAGAATTGGGAACAAAAAAATTTAATCGCGTTAGAGTGGGAATAAGGCCAAATTATGAAATTAAAGTTCCACTTGAAAAATTTGTTCTTGAAAAATTTGATTTGGAAGAATTAGACAAGATACATCGTAGCATAGAGCAAGCAAAAAAAATAATCAAAACAAAAATAAAAGAGTCATGAAACATGACATTTTCTATAACGCGTTTAATCTGATTGATAAAATCGGTCCGGCAAGAATGAAAAAATTAATAAACTTTTTTGGTAATCCTGAAATCGCGTG
>CAZUBR010000007.1:2222-10847 GCA_964618965.1 uncultured Candidatus Saccharibacteria bacterium
TTAAAACAAGCCGGTTTAGAAGAATCTGTTATTGAATCTTTGATCCAACAACGAGATACTTTTGATCCAGAAAAAGAATTTCAAAAGCTAGAACAACTTGGAATTAAAATTATCACGCTTGATAATGACGAGTATCCTCCATCGTTAAAAGAAATTTATAATCCTCCCTTCGCGCTTTACGTAAAAGGGAGCATTAGATCGGAAAATATCAACATAGCGATTGTCGGATCGCGAAAAGTAACGCCTTATGGCAAACAGGTTACTCAAGCGCTCGCAAGAAATTTGGCGGAGGCGGGACTAACGATTGTCAGCGGAATGGCAACAGGAATAGATACCATCGCGCACACTGAAAGTTTGAAAGCGGGAAAAGAAACAATCGCAGTTTTGGGAAATGGATTGGATACCCAAAATATCTACCCTCCAACGAACAGAAGACTGGCGGAAGAAATTTCAGCGTCTGGAGCAATAATTAGTGAGTATCCGATCGGAACCCCTCCTCTTCGGCATCATTTTCCTTCAAGAAATAGAATCATTAGCGGTCTATCCGTGGGAGTTATTGTGACAGAAGCCACGGAAGAAAGTGGAGCGTTGATTACCGCCAAACACGCGATAGATCAGAATAAAGAAATTTTCGCGGTTCCGGGATCAATTTTTTCAGAAAGTTCCGTCGGAACTAATAATTTAATTAAATCCGGAGCGTGTCCTATAACATCGGCAAGGGAGATTCTTGAGGAATTGAATTTGACATTCGCGACAGATTTTATTAAAAATAGAAAGATCGTTCCCGAAAGCGCCGAAGAAAAGATTATTCTTGACAATTTATCAAAGGAACCGATACATATAGATAAACTCGCGGAGAAAACTAATTTAAGCACTCCCAAAATCACCGCGACATTGACATTAATGGAAATGAAAGGCAAAGTGAAGAATATGGGGGGCATGATGTTTGTATGCAACTCATAATTGTAGAATCGCCAACTAAGGCGAAAACAATTTCTAAATTTCTTCCGAAAGAATATAAAGTCCTTTCGTCTTTTGGGCATGTGCGGGATTTGCCTTCAAAAACGCTTGGAATAGACATTAAGAATAATTTTGAGCCTGAATATACTATTACGGACAATGGCAAGAAGTCTCTTTCTGAAATCAAAAAATATTCTCCAAAAGCTGATTTGGTCATTCTCGCGTCCGATGAAGATAGAGAAGGAGAAGCTATCGCGTGGCATTTGAAAAACGCTTTGTCCCTAAAACAAAATAAATACAGCAGAATTGTATTTCATGAAATTACGAAAGGGGCTATTGAAGAAGCGTTGAAAAATCCGCGGGACTTGAACATTGAACTTGTGAACGCGCAACAAGCAAGACGCGTTTTGGATCGTTTGGTAGGATATAAATTATCTCCTTTTCTATGGAAAAAAATCGCGAGAGGATTATCCGCGGGAAGAGTTCAGTCTGTCGCGACGCGCTTGATCGTTGAGAGAGAAAGAGAACGCGAGAAATTTAAGGAACAAGAATATTGGACAATTAGCGCGTTGTTTAATGATGACCCGAATTTTGAAGCAAAATTAGTAAAGCAAAATAAAAAGACATTGAATAAATTCGCTATTCCTGATGAAAAGGCAAGCAAAAAAGTTGTCGCTGATTTAGAAAAAGCGCGATATAAAGTAGAAAATATCTCTAAAAAAGAAACAAAGAAAAATCCTCTTCCTCCTTTTACAACCAGTACGCTTCAACAAACCGCGATCAACCGTTTGGGATATTCCGCGAAACAAACCATGATGATTGCCCAACAACTTTACGAAAATGGATATATTACATACATGAGAACCGATTCGCTGAATTTGGCAAAAGAAGCCGTTGAAAAAATTAGAGAGTATATCCAATCTGAAATCGGAAAAGAATATCTGCCAACTTCCCCGAATTTCTATAAAACAAAATCTAAAGGAGCGCAGGAAGCTCATGAAGCGATTAGGCCATCTGATCCTTCAAAAACCGCCGAATCAATTTCCAACTTGGATGCTAAACAGAAAAAACTGTACGAACTAATTTGGCAAAGAGCGGTCGCCTGTCAAATGAAACCGGCATTGATTAATTCAACAACGGTTGATATTTCCGCGAAGGATTATATTTTTCGCGCTATTGGGTCAACGATAAAATTTGACGGATTTTTGAACATCTATCCGGCTAAAATGGAAAACGCGATTCTCCCCGCTCTTAAGGAAAAGCAGAATTTGAATTTCAAAGAGCTTAAGCCTGAACAACATTTCACGCAACCTCCCGCCCGGTATTCTGAGGCGTCTTTGGTAAAAGCGCTGGAAGAATATGGAATCGGTCGTCCATCCACCTACGCTCCGACCATTAGCACGATCATCGCGAGAGAATATGTTGAAAAAGATGAAAGTAAAAAACTATTCCCAACTGAAATTGGAAAGCTAGTTAATGATGTTTTAGTTGAGCATTTTTCTAAAATTATGGATTACAAATTTACGGCTAAAATTGAGGAAGATTTGGATGAAATCGCGGAAGGAAGAAAACAATGGGTTCCAGTTATCCAAGAATTCTATGAACCATTCGCGGATAATTTGAAAAATAAAGAAACGGAAGTAAATAAAAAAGATCTAACGGAACAAAAAACGGATGAAATTTGCGAGAAGTGCGGAAAACCAATGATTATCAAACTGGGAAGATTTGGAAAATTTTTAGCGTGTAGCAACTATCCAGAATGCAAAAACACAAAACAGATGGGATCGGACGGAAAGCCTGAAAAACCTGAAGAAACAGATGAAATTTGCGAAAAGTGCGGAGCAAAAATGATAATTAAAACCGGACGTTATGGAAAATTTTTAGCGTGTTCCGCCTATCCGGAATGCAAAAACATTAAGAACTTAGACAAAGATGGAAAGAAAAAATCCGACCCGGTTCCTGTCGGAGTAAAATGTCCCGATTGCGGCAGCGACATCGTGGAAAAACGCTCACGCTATGGAAAAATTTTCTACGGATGCGTGGGATACCCAAAATGCAAATTCGCGTTATGGAATAAACCGACTGGAGAGAAATGCAAAAAATGCGGAAGTATGATGGTAACAAAAACCACTAAGAAAAATGGCGAGAAAGTTGTTTGTAGCGATAAGAAATGTTCTTCGGATTAATTTTCCCACCCGCCACGGTTTACACAAAAATAATTTGGGATATAATGGTAGCGATGGATAATATCCTCTCCCAACTGATCAACAAACGCGATAAAGAGGAATCCGCTTTGATTTCCCGCGCTTATGAATTCGCGAAAAACGCTCATTCTGGACAAAAAAGAGAAAGCGGAGAAGATTATTTTATTCACCCCTGCATGACAGCCGTTAAATTAGCAGCGTTAAAATCCGACGCGGAAACAATAGTTTCCGCGTTATTGCATGATGTTATAGACGACACTCCCGTCACCATTGAAGAAGTGCGAAAAGAATTTGGATCAGAAATCGCTAAACTCGTGGAAGGAGTGTCCAAGTTAGGCAAAGCCAGATATCAAGGATTGGAACGGCACGCGGAAAACTTAAAAAAGTTTTTCCTCGCGATGAATAATGATATCCGAGTCGCTTTAATCAAATTAGCGGATAGGAGTCACAATATTGAAACAATCCGTTTTCTCCCCATCGCCAAACAAATACGTATCGCGAAGGAAACTTTAGAAATCTACGCCCCCATAGCGAATAGATTGGGCATGGGACATCTTAAAGGAGAATTAGAAACCCTATCCTTCCCCATAGCGCATCCGGAAGCATACAAAAAAATCAAATCAATTTACAATAATAAAAAGGAAACTCACTTAAAATACGTGATAAAAGCCGCGAAAATTATTAAACGACAACTTGAAGATAATAACATTAAAATAATAGAATTGCAGGGACGCGTAAAACATATTTATAGTTTTTTCAAGAAACTCAAAAAATATCATGGAGACGCAAGTTTGATTTATGACATAATAGCGATACGAATCATTGTTCCGGAAATTAAGGATTGCTACAGCTCTTTGGGGATTATTCATAATATCTGGAAACCTCTGCCAAATAAAATTAAAGATTACATTGCCATGCCGAAAATTAATGGTTATCAATCTTTGCACACTACCGTATTTGGACCAGAACAAGCAGTTTTGGAAATTCAGATTAGAACTCCTGAAATGCACAGTGAAGCTGAATCTGGAATAGCCGCGCATTGGAAATATGACGACAACAAAAACAAAAAACAATATCAAAAGAGAGATATTTCATGGACCACTCAACTCGTTAATATACAAAAGCAGGAATCTGATATAAATGATTTTTTGAAAAACGTAAAATTTGATTTTTTTAGCGATAGAATTTTCGTCCTCACTCCGCGCGGAGAAGTTATAGACTTACCTGAAGGATCCACCCCTTTGGATTTTGCTTTTAAGATTCATTCTGATATTGGATGCCATTACGTGGGAGCAATGATAGATCAAAGAATCGTTTCACTCAATTATCAACTTAAAAACGGGGAGATAATCAAAATACTTACCAAAGAAAATTCATTCCCTAAAAGAAACTGGCTTGATATTGTTCATACAAATGAAGCAAAGCACAAAATTAGAAACGCTTTAAGAAAAATGGGAGAAAAAATAGACTTTCAGAAACCGGTTTCGCAAATTACAAAAGACCGCGTTAAACTTGAACACAAAAGCAAACTTCCAGAAAAATCTTCAAGACCGCTTATCACTATTCATGGACAAACCGGATTACTAATCAAAATTGCCAAATGTTGCAACCCTAACAACAGTTCAGAAAATATCGGCTATATATCAAAAACGGGGAGTATTAACATCCACAAAAAAAATTGTCCTAACTTACAAAGCAAGGACGCAAAAAAATTTATACACATAGAGTGGACGCAGTGAACGCAAAAATCTCTCTGTCATAGACAAAAAGATTAGCCTTCAAGTCGTTTCAATAATTTATCTAATTCATCTTTGCTAAAAAACATTAACGTTATGCTTCCTTTGTCAACCGCTCCAGATAATTTAACTTTCGCGCCTAATATATCCGTTAGCTTGTTTTCTATTTTTATTAATTCCTGATTAATGCTTCTAGATCTTCCTCTGTTGCTCTTAATGTTTTTTTCAGGAAATTTTCTTGCTATAATTTCCTCTGTTTCGGATATTGTAAGTTTATCATCTAAAATTTTTTTCGCTAATAAAATCATTTTTTCAACATCGCCAAGTTTGAGAATCAAAATGCCATGATTTCTGGAAATTTTATGCTCCGCGACTAATTTTTGGATCTCCGCGGGAAGTTCTAACATTTTCATCGCCACGGAAACATACTCAGGATTTTTCCCAACGTTGTCCGCGATTTCTTGAAGAGACAAATCAAAATCGTCTCGTAAATTCAAATATACCTTCGCCTCTTCTATAATATTAAGATTCTCTCTTTGGACATTCTCAATCAAAGCAACTTCCAATTTTCTTTCTTCTGAATATTTTTTTACTATCGCTGGAATCTTTTTTAGGTCAGCGATTTTTGCCGCCCGCAAACGTCTTTCGCCGGCGACCAATTCATAATTTTCGTCAAACCCGGCTTTGGCCGTCACGATTATTGGTTGTAACACTCCCTGTTCCTTAATTGAATCCGCGAGTTCCCGCAACGCGCTTTGTTCAAATCTAACCCTCGGTTGGCGAGGGTTTGGAGAAATCTTTGAAACATCAATTTCCAAAACCGGTTCTTTGAAATCTTTTAAAAACTTTTCTGAATCATTGGAATGTTTTTCTTGATTTATTTTTCTTTTTGGAATAAGCGAATTGAGGCCCGCTCCCAACCCTGATTTTATTTTTGACATAACAATTTAAATTTTAAATTTTAAATTTTCAATTCTGAAAAATTAAATACTAAATTTTTGTTTTTCCGCGTCTATAATTTCTTGAGCTAGAGATCTATACGCTTTGGCTCCTTTGGAATGATGATTGAATTCCAGTATGGTCTGCCTGAAACTTGGAGCTTCCGCCAAATTGACACAGCGAGGAATCATACTTGAAAAAACTTTTCCGGGAAAATTTCTTTGTAATTCTTTTGCCACTTCACGACAAAGTTTATTCCGCTTATCGTACAAAGTTATCACCGCTCCCATTATAACTAAGGAGGGATTAACCCCTTCTTTTACTAATTCCATTGTTTCTAAAAGCTGTCCTAATCCTTCTAAAGCGTAATATTCCGATTGCACTGGAATAATCACGCTATCCGAAACCGCTAGTCCATTAACGGTCAAAATATCTAAACTCGGCGGGCAATCAATAATTATATAATCATACAATGTTCTAACATCCGCTAATATATTTTTTAAAACATATTCCCTATTATCAACATCTAATAATTCAACTCTTGCTCCAGCCAAAGCGGATGAAGAAGGAATAACATCGTATCCAGTCATATTGGTTCTTTGGATAGTGTCTTTGGGATTTATTTTTTCCGAGAGAATTTGATAAAGTCCATTGACCGTGTTTGGATTTATTCCTATTCCGCTTGTCGCGTTCGCCTGCGGATCCAAATCTAAAAGCAAAACAAATTTTCCCAAATCGGCAAGAAACGCGCCAAGATTAACGGCGGTAGTCGTTTTGCCAACTCCTCCCTTTTGATTTACTAATGATATAATATGCGCCATATGTTCTATTATACAACATTTGGCGTTTAATTGACAATTAGTAGTATTATGGGATAAATTGAGAGCATGGGGCATGTGGCGGAACTGGCAGACGCGCACGACTCAAAATCGTGTGGACTTACCTCCATGTGGGTTCAACTCCCACCATGCCCACCAATTCCTTAATTGAATAAAGATCTTTGTTTCTTATAATAGCACAACCCCGATAATCAAAATCCCAACAATTATACGATACCACGCGAATGGTTTATAGCTTCCTTTTTCTAAATGTTCAATCAAAAATTTCACCGCGAGAAAGCTAAAGATCATCGCCGATAAAAAACCTAAAATTAAAGACGCGCTTAACCCGCCAGATTTTACAAGATCTGGTATTTCTTTTGCGCCAGCGCCAAAAATAATCGGAGCCGCGAGAAGAAATGAAAATTCCGCCGCCGTTTTTCTATCTAATCCGCCGAACAATCCCGTTGTCATTGTAATTCCAGATCGTGAAACCCCCGGAATCAACGCCAATGTTTGCGAAAATCCAATCGTTAAACTTTGCCGCCAATTTATATTTAAATTTGAAATTTGACCCGCCTGCGACTCTTTGCGTAGCAATGCGGGCAGGCCCGCTCGCGACTCTTTGCGTAGCAATGCGGGCAGGCTTTTGAAATTTGAAATTTTGTCGCCAATATATAATAAAACCCCAAAAATAATCATCGTCCACCCAACAATCATGGGCGAACGCAAATTTGATTCAATAATATCATTAAAAAAATAACCAGCTAAACCCGCTGGAACCGTCGCCACCACAATCATCAAAAATAACTTGCGATTAAATTTTATTTCATCATTAGATTTTTGGGAAAAAACTGACTTGAATGTTTTAATCCATCTTGGAAAGAAAAACCAAACCACTCCAATTAACGTCCCAAAATGAAGAACTACGTCAAAAGCAATCCCCGGATCTTGCCAATCAAAAATCCATCGCGCGATAATGAGATGAGCGGAAGATGAAATAGGTAAAAATTCGGTGATTCCCTGAACAAATCCCAAAAATACTGATTGAAAGATATTCATGCGTTTTCTTTCACAATAAATTGCAAACTCAAATACATCAATCCCGCCGCGCCGGTCATTCCAAACAAGATAAACCAATTTTGCGTGAACAATAACGTTCCGATCAAAATCAACGCGAAAATCGTTTTTCCGATGGCTAAATTCATTTCAAAAAATAACGCATTTTTCAGATATCCTCTTTGAGATCCTTTACGATTTATTTCCGCCGACGTGGGAACCCAAATAGCATTGTATGTATTAAAAAATATAGTATCCACTACAAAAATACCAAATAACGACCTTATAAATGACGCTACGATCCACACTAAAGAGTTAATAATCACAGAAAATCTATATAATGGTCTGCTTGTATCTCTATGATTAGATAATTTTCCTATATATAAAGCGACAACTGCCGACAACAGTGACGCAAGGGTTGTTATTAATCCGATTTTTGCTAAATTGTTAATTGTAAAAAATATAAACATCGGCCATAAAACCATGACGGAAAATTCTTCGGCGCGTCCTAAGTACGCGATCTGATCTTTTCTGGTGTATGTGGCATACGGCTTCATAATTCTTTGAAATGTTTTCCAATATGATAAATGAGATGGGGTGAATTGTTCAATGGTTGAAAAAAGAGGAATGACAGAACAAAAAAATAAAATAGATACCGCGACAAAAAGAATTTTAAATCCAAAAAGAACGGTAATAAATCCTCCAATAGCTGGTCCTATTACTCCCATTATACAACCAATCACCGTCATTCTAGAAACTTCGTTTCCTCTGTTTAATTCTTTTCCGTAATGGGCAAGATTCGCGTAATACGCGGGCCAAAATAACGATTTATAGGCAGCGAGAATAACCGCGGATAGATAAAATAAGAGATGCGGAAAATGAAACATGTTAAACAACAAAATAAAATAT
>CAZUBR010000008.1:0-9600 GCA_964618965.1 uncultured Candidatus Saccharibacteria bacterium
CTACTCTATAGATGAATCTATCTTTATTGTCCATCAAACTTTACAACTTTATGAACTCATTAGCTTCGCTATTCTCTCCTCCACGGGCGGATGTGTCATGAATATTTTGCTGAAAAACCCCTTTTTCTTTAATGGATTTGAAATATACATGTGCGCCATCGCTTTGTTCGCGACTTTTAATGGAATATCACTGTTGGATATTTTTTTCAAAGCGCTTGCCAAACCTTCGGGATACCTTGTCAGTAACGCTCCACTAGCATCCGCTAAAAATTCTCTTTTTCTGGATATGGCTAATTGAATAAGTTTCGCGGAAATTGGAGCAAAAATTGCCAAAATTAAAGCCATGGCTATCATTATTCCACCGCCGTTATCATTGTCTCTGTTTTTTCCTTTCCCTCCCCAGAAACTCCAGCGTAGAAAAAAATCCGAGGCAAGAGCGACAAACCCAATCAAAACTACCACAACCGTTCCCAATAGAATATCGTGATTTCCAATATGAGATAATTCATGCGCCGCCACTCCTTCTATTTCAGATCTATCTAACATTTCCAATAATCCGCGAGTGAAAACAATTACTCCATGTTCTGGATTCCTTCCAGTCGCGAAAGCGTTGGGAGCGGATTCGTTCATGACATAAATTTTTGGCATTGGAAGTCCCGCCGTAACGGCTAAATTTTCAACGATTCTGTAAAGTTCTGGATTATCTTGCATACTAACGGGGTAGGCGTGACTCATCGCGAGAACTATTTTATCACTTTTCCAATAGCTTATAAAACTCATGGAAACACTGAAAATAACAGCGACCAAAAGAATAACAGGAGTATCCATCGCAAGACTAAAAACCCAGCCAACTCCTATGACGATTATAAGAAACACGGTAATTAATAACCATGTTTTGCGAATATTGTTGTCTTTTTGAGTGTAAAGAGTCATATTTTTCAGCTCTTACTGTCTGATACAACTAAAACTTTACCGTAGGCGTCGCTTTTTCTTCCTCTGAATTAAGCTCAAAAAATTCTTTTTTCTTAAACCCAAACATTCCAGCGATTATGTTAGAAGGAAATGTTTCAATCTTAATGTTCAAATCTCTAACATTGCCATTATAGAATCTGCGCGCGGCTTGAATCTTGTTTTCCGTGTCGGACAATTCCCTTTGAAGTTCCAAAAAATTTGTATTTGCTTTAAGATCCGGATAATTTTCAGCAACGGCAAAAAGCGTTTTTAATGTCCCTGAAAGAGCGTTTTCGGCCTTTGCTTTATCCTCAACTCCTTGAGCATTCATCGCGGAAGTTCTTGCCTCTGTCACTTTCATTAAAACCCCTTCTTCATGAGACGCGTATCCTTTGATTGTTTCTATCAAATTTGGAATAAGATCATGTCGTCTTTTTAGCTGAACGTCTATGTCCGAAGACGCTTCGTTAGATCTGGTTCTTAGTTTAACCAAACCGTTAAACATCGCCACAATCCACAAAATTAGGACGGTGACAACCCCCAAAACCACATACATTATTGGATTCATATTGTTGTCTTTCTTTTATTTAATAATAAACACTGGACATTTATTGTCCTTACTTTTACCTTTTTATTTTACAATAAATACAAAAAAATGCCAAATTAGCCTAAAAGTGGCTTTATTTTATAAATATCCCCCGCTCCCATCAATAATACTAAATCATTGTTTCGCAAATGACCTTTTGTTATATCGCGGCAAGTATCTAAATTTTCAGCGTAAAATATTTTTTCTTTGGCACGCGCGGTATTTTTACAAATAGCCTCAACTAAATCCTGACTACTTATTTTATCTTTATCATTCTCCCGTCCGTTAACATAATAAACCTCTGGAATGATTGTCAAATCCGCTTCGTTAAAACTTCTCGCGAATTCGTTAAAAAGATTTTTTGTTCTATTCCAAGAATGTGGCTGAAAAACGACAACAATACGACGGTGAGGATAAAATTCTCGAGCCGCCCTGATTGTCCCCTGTATTGCAGTTGGGTGATGCGCGTAATCAGAAATCACCAAAATTCTCCCGTTATCTTCAACAACTTCAAACCTTCTGTAAATCCCCTTAAAACCTCGTATTGATTTTTGAATATTTTCAAATGGCACTCCCAGTAAAAGACCCGCCGAAATTGCCGCTAGCGCGTTATAAATATTAAAAACTCCGGGAACGCGTAATTGTATGTTTCCCAAATTTTTGTTTCGCCGAACTAAATTAAAAAATTGAAAATTGTTTGCTATTCTTAAATTCTCCGCTCTGATATCAACGGATAAATTCTTTATCCCATAATTTATGATATTTTTTTGAACAATATTCGCCGATTTTAAAACTCCTAAACTCGCTTCGTCATCAGCGTTCACGACAATCTTCTTGCCGAGACTGACATATTCTTCAAAAGTCTTTTTTATATGTTCCAGATTGTCATAAAAATCCAAATGATCGGCCTCAATATTGGTCAAAATTATAATTTCGGGAGATAGGTTTAGCATTGCCGCCTTGTATTCACACGCCTCAACGACAAAGGGACCTTTTTCAAAGTCCCCGATTTCAAGATTTCCATCCTCAAAATTTTTTACTCTGCTTCCAACAATCACAGTAGGACGCATTCCTGATTCCCGCAATATGGTTCCAATTATCGCGGTGGTCGTGGATTTTCCGTTTGTTCCAGACACGGCAATAGTTTTTTTTCGCCTGCTTATCTCCCCCAAAAACTGCGGATAACTCATTTCCGTTATCCCCAAATTCGCAACTTTAATTCTTTCAGGATTAGTTTTTGGAATCGCCAAAGAATAAATGACAAGATCGGTATTTCCTCGTAAATTTTCCGCGCAATGTTTCGCGTAAACGACCGCCCCCATTTTTTGAAGTTCTTCCAAATTTTTGGAATTTTCCGCGTCTGATCCACGAACTTCCGTTCCAATTTTCAACATTAACTTGGCGACCGCGTTCATACCGATACCGCCAATTCCGATAAAATGCACTCTTTTTATTTTAGACAAGTCCATTTTTTTTCCCAAAATATCCTGCTATCACGCGAACACGTCTAATTGAAAAATACGTCTGACGTAAGCTTAGTTATAGCATAAAAAGGCAACCAGATCCATAAGAACTTTTCCAAAACGCACTTTTCATATTTTTTATCCCAATCTATACCCATTCTACATCATTCCGCCCATACCGCCCGGCATTCCCGCTCCCCCAACGTTACATGTTGAACACTCATCTTTCGGTTCATCAACAACAGCCGCTTCAGTAGTCAACAGCATCGCCGCGATTGAAGCCGCGTTTTGCAACGCGGATCGGACAACTTTAGTAGGATCAATGATTCCAGCTTTAACAAGATCTTCAATCTTATGATCTTCGGCGTTATACCCAAGATTAGACTCTTCTGCGTTGGCTCCTTTTCTTGCTTCTGCTACTTTAATAAGAATAAGCGATTCATCTTTGCCCGCGTTTTTGGCAATCTGTTTCATTGGTTCTAGACAGGCTTTCTTTATAATATTTATTCCGGCGCTCTCGCCATCAAAAATTTTCTCTCTTTCATTATCAGAATACCAGTTTAACGCCCCTGACACCACGGCCAAAGCGATTCCTCCTCCGAGAACAATGCCTTCTTCAACGGCGGCTTTAGTTGCCGCGAGAGCGTCCTCAATTCTCGCTTGTTTTTCTTTCTGTTCAACTTCAGAAGCCGCGCCAACTTTAATAACAGCCACTCCGCCTGAAAGTTTGGCAAGTCGTTCTCTGTATTTATCTTTATCATAATCCGAATCGGCTTGATCAATCAAAGTCTTGATTCTTTCAATCTGCCCATTGATATTTTCTTTGCTTCCTTTTCCTTCAACAATGGTTGTGTTGTCTTTTGTCGCGATAACTTTTCCGGCTTTTCCAAGCATATCCAGTTCCGCGTTCTCTAATTTAAGTCCGACTTCTTCGGAAATAACTTTTCCGCCAGTTAAAACCGCTAAATCTCCAAGCATCGCTTTTCTGTTGTCTCCAAATCCGGGAGCTTTAACAGCCAAAGCGTTGATTGTCCCCCTAATCTTGTTCACAATCAAAGTAGCGAGCGCCTCGCCCTCAACGTCTTCCGCGACAATTAACATGTCTTTCTTGCCTTCTTGAGCAATCTTTTCAACGATTGGAATTAGCTCTTTAATGGAAGAGATTTTTTTGTCCGTGATAAGAATATACGGATCCTCCAAAATAGCCTCCATTTTTTCCGTATTCGTAATCATGTATGGAGATATGTACCCTTTATCAAACTGCATTCCTTCAACAACTTCCTTGGAAAGACCAAAAGTTTTTGATTCTTCAACGGTTATAACTCCTTCTTTCCCAACTTCTTCCATCGCGTCAGCAATCAATTTTCCAACTTCAGCGTTTTGAGCTGAAATCGTCGCTACTTGCGCGATTTCTTCATTGCTTGAAATTATTTTGGATTTTTTCTTTAATCCTTCAACAATCTCTTGAGTCTTTTTTTCCATCCCTTTTCTGATTTCCATTGGATTAAACCCAGCTGACACAAGTCTTAGCCCCTCGTCAATCATTGCTTGCGCGAGCAAAGTCGCGGTGGTTGTCCCGTCTCCCGCGACATCACTCGTTTTCACGGCAACTTCTTTAACAAGTTCCGCCCCCAAATTTTCATATTTATCCGAAAGCTCAATTTCTTTCGCGATAGTAACGCCATCATTGGTAATGTTCGGAGCGCCAAAACTTTTTCCCAACGCGACGTTTCTTCCTTTCGGCCCAAGCGTAACTTTAACCGCGTTAGCAAGTTTATCAACCCCTCTTTTTAATTTCATTCGCGCGTCTTCGTTAAATGTAATTTCTTTTGCCATATTTTTAAAAATTATTATTTATTAAAATATCACGATCCGCTACGCGAGCACCGCGAGAATATCGTCTTCTCTAATAATTAAATATTTCTTGTCATCAATTTCAACGGGAGAACTATAACTTGAGAAAATAACTTTATCCCCAACTATTACGTTCATCGCCGCCAATTGTCCATTTTCTAAAACTTTTCCAGGTCCCACCGCGACAACAATTCCTCTATCATTCTTTTCTTGAGAAGCCGTGTCCGGAATGATAATTCCGCTTTTCAAAACTTCTTCTTTGGGCATGAGTTCAAGAACAACTCTATCCCCTAATGGCTTAATTTGCATATTTTTATGTGTTAATTATTAGGATAATTAAAAAATTATCAACTATTTTTACCCGATAATTGTATCAATTTAATGAACAGATGTCAACTGTCTGAATTCGTTCAATACATATAGCGCTCATAACTTTATTGGTTGATTTCCAATTTCTTCATTCTCTCGTTAAGCTTCTCCACAATCTTCTCCTCCGGCGAATCCGGATGAAACGCCAATTCATTATCTGATAATATCACATAACCACCGATATTATTCTTTCTAGAACGTCTTTGCTTTATCATCTGTATCTTTTTCACTGTCCATTCAAAAACATCTCCGACAAATCCGCCTAAAACAAATTCCAATATCTTTTTAATACCGGCGCGACGCATTTTAATATCGCTTTTACGCGTTATCGCGTCGTCAGAAACCGCGCCATCCGAATAGGGAAAATAATTCTTTATCCATTGATTCGCTTGTCTAAATTCATCCGCGATATTTTTTTCTTTCAAAATTGGGACCAAATGTAGATATGTTTCAGCATTATATAAACTTTGGCGCTTGATTTCTAAATTTTTATCGCTGATAAAATGATTCAAACAAAATCTATCTTTTATTTTTTTGCCGTGTCTGTGTTTTCCGGAAAAAAATGTTATTAAATAAATAAACATACGCGCTGTCCAAATTCTTCCATGCTTCGCGACAATCAATAAATCTATATCGCTATTTTCTGTTGTGTTGCCACGCGCCAATGATCCACTAATAAAAATTTCCCGAACGAAAGGAACGCGTCTAAAAAACTTTGTAAATTTTCTCGCTATATTCCATTTTTCAGCGCCTATTTTTTCGCGCATTTTTTGTCGCTCAATAACTTCATGTCCCAAATAAAAAAATCCATTTTCTAAATGAACTTTATTTTTAAGCGTCGCGCTTCCTTTGAAAACATCTAAAAATTTTTCATCCGCCACGACTGGCATATCAAAAATATCGGCAAGCGCGACCGCGGTTAAAATTGATTTTTCTATATTGGTCATTTTACAGCAATTTTTTCAAAAATCTTCCGGTCACGGATCTTTTTTCTTTTACAATTTCGCTCGGAGGACCTTGCGCCACGATTTCTCCTCCCTTTTCACCGCCGTCAGGACCAAGATCAATAATCCAATCGGCATTTTTAAGAATATCCAAATTGTGTTCTATAACAACAACGGTACTCCCCTTTTTCACGAGTTCCAGCAAAAGTTTTAACAATTTTTTAATATCTTCAAAATGCAATCCAGTTGTCGGCTCATCTAAAATGTAGAGGGTTTCTTCGGATAATTTTTTGGAAAGTTCTGTCGCTAATTTTATTCTTTGCGCTTCCCCTCCGGAGAAAGTCATCGCGGATTGCCCCAACTTTAAGTATCCTAATCCCACTTCCGACAAGAACTTTAATTTTCTATTTAATTTTTCATCTTCAGAAAAAAATTCAAAAGCTTGATCAATAGTTAAAGATAACACGTCGGAGATGTTTAACCCTTTATATTTAACTTTTAATATCTCCGGCAAATACCTTTTTCCTCCGCATTCTTCGCATTTCACGTATACATCTTGCAAGAAATGCATCTCCATTTTCTTTTCTCCCGCTCCTTGACACGCTTCGCATCTTCCACCTTTTACGTTAAAGCTGAAGTATCCAGGGCGAAGTCCTTTTATTTTCGCGTATTCAGAATTGGCAAAAATATCACGAATCATGGTAAAGGCTCCTGTATAAGTCGCTGGATTTGAACGCGGAGTTCTCCCGATCGGAGATTGATCAATATTGATAACTCGTTTTATATTGTCCGCGCCAGTGATTCTTTTGCATTTTCCCGGATTTTCTTTCGCGTTATATAACTTTTTGAGAAGAGTTTTTGCTAAAATATCTTCTATCAAAGTACTTTTTCCAGACCCTGATACTCCGGAGACGCAAACAAAGCATCCTTGAGGAATGATAGCATTAACTTTCTTGAGGTTATTCTCTTCCGCTTTTTCTATTACAATTTTTTTGGAATAATTATTTCTATTCTTTTTCGCTGAAATTTCGCTTTCCCCAGAAAGGTAAATTCCCGTAAACGTTTTTGCCTTTATTAAATCTTTAGCGGATCCTTTGGCTACAATCATCCCCCCATTTTCTCCCGCTCCGGGACCAACGTCAATCAAATAATCCGCTTCTTCCATGACTTGTTTATCATGTTCAACGACCAAAATGGTATTGCCGTCTTTTTTCAATTTTTGTAAAGCGTCAATAACTAGTTTTATGTCTCTTGGATGAAGACCTACCGTTGGTTCATCTAAAACATAAAGAATTCCCGATAATTCCGTCCCGAGTTGTTTCGCGAGACGCGCGCGCTGGATCTCTCCGCTAGAAAGATTTACGGAAGTTCTAGATAAGGTTAAATATCCTAATCCAATTTGTTGTAAAATTTTCAATTTTCCGACAATTTCTTTAATAATAGAATCCGCGATTAGTTTTTCTTCTTTACTGAATTGAAAATCCATTTTCAGAAAATCAACCATTGAGTCAATTGACATATTCACAAAATCGTCTATATTCCTTCTGCCTATGAACACGGAGAGCGCGAATGGATTAAGACGCTTCCCTTTACATTCATCGCACTCTTTTTCTATTAAATATTCTTCTAATTCCCCTCTCAAAAAATCTGACGATGCTTGGCGGTATCTTTTCTCTACGTCTTTCAATATTCCTTCAAAACCTCCCGGAATATTTTCCCCGTTCAAAAGCACGCTTAAAGCCCTTTTATCTAATTGTTTAATCGGCATATTTAAGGAAAAATTATATTCGTCCGCGAGCCGATTCAAAATTTTGTTCCCAATTCCCATCTTTCTCCATGGCTTAATCGCTCCTTCGGCTATCGTTAGAGAATCGTTTGGGATAACTAATTCCGGAAGAGCGAACATTTTTCTCCCCGGACCAGTGCAAGATGGGCACGCCCCTTCGGGGCTATTAAAAGAAAAAAGACGCGGAGTTAATTCTGGCATTTCTTGTCCGCAACTTAGACAAACATTCTTGTTGCTAAAAAATTCCTGTTTATTTCTGATTCTGATAGACACAACGCTATTAGACGCGAGTTCAAGCGCGTTTGTTATAGAATCGATGATTCTTTCTTTTTCTATTATTTCATCGCTAACCGCTATAATGGTATCTACGACAATTTCTATGTTTTTCAAATCGGCGACATGTTCTTTTGATATATTTTTTATATTCTCTGTTTTGCCGCGAAGAATAATTTTTGAAAATCCCAAATCGGCAATATCATTTAAGATGTCCTCCGAATCGCTGTTTCTACTTTGAGATACAACGGCGGAAATTATCACGGCAAGGTTCGCTTTGTCTTTTATCCCCGCCACATTTTTGATAATCCAATTTGCTATAGATGAAGGATTCATCCTTTTTAACGGAGTTTCGCATGAAGGACAATACGCCCGCCCAAGCTTCGCGAAAAAAACTCTTAACAAATCATAGATTTCGGTAATAGTCCCCAAGGTAGATCGCGGATTTCTAAAAGACACTTTTTGATCAATGGAAATGGACGGACTCAATCCCTCAATTTTATCAACATCGGGTTTTGATATATCTCCTAAAAAATATCTGGCATAATATGATAACGATTCAAAATATTTGCGTCTTCCTTCGGCGTAAATTGTATCAAAAACCAACGAAGATTTCCCGCTCCCGGAAACTCCCGTCACAACGGTAAATTTCCCAAGCGGAATATCTACATCAACATTTTTCAAATTATTAACACGCGCTCCTCTTACTTTAATATCTTCTTGCATGCGATTTTATTCATTGTAATCTTCCCATAAAATTTTAACTGGGATAACAAAAGAATGATTTTCCTCCGCGATATACATACCGACAATTTCCCCTTTAGCGTTTAGAGCCATTGAGCCATTCATGGTTTTGTCTGGAAATCCGTTAATTAAGATCTTTTCATCTTCAACGGATTTTATGGAAACAGACAAAACGGCATTCGCGGATACCACGGATATTTCTTCACCATTTATATATTCTTCACAGAAAGGCAACGCTAAACTGTTAAAACAACCGTCTAAACATTTTATAATTTTGAAATTATCTTCGTTTTTTACAACATGGAATTCCCTCGTTTCCTTTTGATAATTTTCAATAAATTTCGCGTCAGACGCGAGAGAAGGAGCAAAAATAACAGCAAGCCCATCATCGGTAATTATAAATCCTCGCGCTGGATTTTTAGGATCTTGAACGGCTTGAATAGCCACTTGTCTGTTTTTTTCAAAATTTGCGATACTAATAACGTCTCCCGTATCAACTACGCGTTCGGTTGTATTATAAATAGTTGTATATTCAACGGAATCCCCCGATAAATTCCACCCGCTAAACCGTTGTGTTTTTGATAGACGCGGTATTATTATTATTTCAGTTAAAATTGCTCCCAGTATCCC
>CAZUBR010000009.1:0-9369 GCA_964618965.1 uncultured Candidatus Saccharibacteria bacterium
CGAGAGAAAAGGACAGAGAAAATGACGATGTGATTGGCTATGAAATTATCGCGAAGGGCGACGCGGATTTGAGAGAATATCTATTTATGACAATCGCGCGACAAGGATGGTCTGTTTTAGAATCACGACAAGATGAAGCAAGTCTTGAAGACGCGTTTAGGGAAATTACCAGATAGGTTAAAGGTCCGACAGATGACGAGATAAATAAATGTACAAAATTATCGCATGAAAAATATCATCATCATAACAAAAAAAGAAATAGCGTCGTATTTTAATTCTCCAATAGCGTATATTTTTGTTGCCATATTTTTAATTACGACAAGTTGGTTGTTTTTTCAGGGATTTTTTCTGCAGGCGCAGGCATCTATGCGTTCTTATTTTAATCTTCTTCCATGGATATTTTTGTTTTTAGCTCCAGCTTTGACTATGAGAATGTTCGCCGAAGAAAAAAAAACGGGGACGATAGAATCTCTTTTAACTCTTCCTGTTTCAGATTGGGAGGTTGTTGTCGCGAAATTTTTATCCGCGACAATATTTATAGGTTTTGCTCTCATTTTATCTTTGACAATTCCAATTAGCGTAAGTTTTCTAGGGAAACTTGATTGGGGTCCTGTGATTGGTGGGTATTTGGGAGCGTTTCTTATGGGCGGAGCTTTTATTGCTTTGGGATTATTTATTTCTTCATTAACTAAAAACCAAATAGTAGCTTTTTTGGTCGGTGTTGTTGCTTGCTTTTTCGTATATATAATTAGTAGTAGCTTTGTTCTAAATTCTGTGACAATATTTTTCGCGCGAATCTTAAGTTTTCTTGGAACTGGTTCTCATTTTTTTAATATTCAAAAGGGAATCGTTGATTCTCGTGATATTATTTATTATGGATCATTTATGTTTTTCTTTTTGTGGTTGTCCGTAAAAAGCTTAGAATCTCGAAAATGGAAGTGACGAAGTCTATAAAATTCATATTCGTTTTTATAACACTATGCTAACAAGTAAGAAATCACAATATAAATACAACGCGATTATATCAACTGTTTTGATGTTAGGCATATTGATTGCCGTCGGTATTGTTTCTACAATGTTGTCTTTCAGAGTTGATTTGACCGAAAATAAAGAATTCAGTATTAGTAAAGCAACCATAGAAATACTTAAAAATTTAGACGATGTCGTTAATATAAAAGCATATTTTTCAGAAAAACTTCCCGCGGAATTTTTGAATGTCAGACAGGTTACGGAGGATATTTTAGGGGAGTATAAAAATTATTCTCGCGGAGATTTGGGCATAGAGTTCATAGATCCAGAAGATGATGAAGATCTACAAAAAGAAGCCAGAAGCTTTGGAATTCCAGAGTTACAATTTTCAAACGTGCAAAAAGATAAATACGAAATCAGTAAAGGATATTTGGGAATGGTAGTTTTGTATGCTGATAACAAAGAAGTAATTCCCGTTGTTAAAGATACAAGTACCCTTGAGTACAATTTAACCGCGGCGATTAAAAAAGTCACATTAGATCAGGATATTAAAATTAGATTCGCGATAGGACACGGTGAATTAGATAAAGAAGAAAAAATTTCAACGGTATACGAAGGACTCGCGCAATTATATGATGTTTCAACTTTAGATCTTTCAAGCGGAAATCTAATTCCCGATGACGTGGCTACTTTAATTATAGCCGGACCTACGGAAAAGTTTTCATTAAGAAGTCAATACGTTATTGACCAGTTTCTTATGCGAGGAGGAAGTTTGTTAATATTGAATGGTGGAGTAAAGGTCGGAGAAATGTTAAGGGCAAGCAGCAATGTTATTGATTTAGAAAAATTGATAAAACATTATGGTATAGGAATAAATAGTGATTTGGTTTTGGATAATTCGTGCGAGATGGCTCAATTCACAAGTGGATACACGACATTTATCACTCCATATTCTTTTTGGCCAAGGATCGGAGAAAGGGGGTTTAATCAAGAAAGTTCCATAACGGGGGATCTTGAAAATTTAGTTTTGCCTTGGACAAGTTCTTTGGATATTCCATTAGATAAAACAGATGAAATGATAACTCGCTTGGTAATGTCATCAGATCAATCATGGACAATGAAAGATTCCTTTAACATCGCTCCAGACGTAGATCATACCCCGGGAGAATTTAAGGAAAGCGTTCTTGTCGCTTCGGCTTTTGGGAAATTTACAAGTTTTTTTGCGGGGAAACAAATTCCGCGAAAAGAAGTTGACGAACATTCAGAAGATGATATTACTCTTCCGAAAGAAGATGATCATGATTTTATTCCCGGCTCCCAAGAAGATGGAAGAATTGTAGTAGTAGGAAGCGCTAATTTTATTGAAGATAGTTTTTTACAGAGATTTCCAGAAAATGTTGTATTTTTCCAAAATATTTTAGATTCTGTTTCTATGGACGATGCTCTTATAACAATCAGATCGCGCGCTACTTCATCAAGACCGCTTGATGCTAATATTTCAGAAACAGTAAAATCAGCGGTAAAACTTATTAACATATTCTTTATTTCAATTATTCTGGGAATTTTTGGAATAGTGAAGTGGATTATACGAAGAAAAATAGGCAAGGAGGAATTCTAATTAGATTTTAAAGAAAGGACAAATATGCAACGATTCAAAACCACGATCTTGTTAGCAGTTGTGTTAGGTGTTTTAATTGTCGTTACCGCGACTGCTTCCATTATATCAAATGGAAAACAAGAAAATAAAAATGGAGAAGCGCTTATCACGGCTGATATTCATGAGATAAATAAAATAGAAATTATAAAAAATGGCGAAATACAAGAATTAAATAAAATTGAAAACAAATGGGTTGTTTCTTCAAAATTAGGAGTTGACGCTGATCAAGTGGCTGTTAATGAAATGATCAATAAAACAAAAGAAATGATAAAAGGTGATTTAGCGTCTACGAATCCCGAAAAAAAGGCGTCTTTTGAAGTAGATGAGTCTGGAGTTGAAATAAAAATGTACTCAGAAGATTCTCTAATTACGGATTTTTTCGTAGGAAAAGCGGGAGCGGATTTCAATAGCACTTATGTTAGGTTAGCGGAAGAAGACAATGTGTATCTTACGAAAAATTATATCAGGATGTATTTTGATAAAAGTGATTTTAGGGATTTAGCGATATTAGATTTTGATAAAGAAAAAGCGACCGAAATTAAAATTGATCAGCAAGGGGAAGAAATCATTATTTTAACAAAAAAAGATGGAGTTTGGAAAGCGGAATGGTATGATCCGTTTAAGGTTGACGAAAATAAGGTGACGTCTTTATTAAGTTCGTTGTCAAAACTCACTGCCAAAGATGTTATTGTTGATAAAGATTTATCTGATGCGGGATTAGCAAAACCAGAAATTACTCTTACGGTTAAAATAGAAAATGAGGAAGAAATTTTGCTTGTTGGGAAAAAAGAAAATGAAACTTATTATGTTAAGCGTTTATTTGATGATACGATTTATACCGTAGCGGAATACAAAATAAAAGATATGCAAAAAGGGAAGAACGACTTTGAATTGAAATAAAATGGCGATAATTTTCAAATTAAAAACACATCACGTGAGCGTATGTGTTTTTAATTGTTTTTAACACAGTGATACGAGGATCTCTTGTGGCATATAGCCACTATCCCAAAATGGGGCCTTTCAGGAGGGGGGAAAGGCAAGACCCTCGAATCACTGTGTTAAAAACAACTTCAATCGCATTGTATAAGATTTATCAAAATTTGTCAAGTGAAATCACATTTTTGTCAATATTGACAAAAAGAAAAGATTTTATTAGTATATAAACATGAAAAAATATATTATTTGGGGGACAATCTCAATTGTAATTTTAGGAACCTTATTTTTTGTTGTTAAAGCTATTGGTTCTAATAGAGGAAAAGATATTAAAACAGTAGAAGCGAGATTAGGGATGATAGATCAAATAGTTTCTGCTTCCGGAACCGTAAAATCATCTAAAGATATTGATCTTGGGTTTGAAAATACTGGCAAAATAATGAGCGTAAATGTATCAATAGGAGATGCTGTCGTAGTAGGGAAAGAACTTGCCAGTTTAGACACGGGAGATCTGGATTCTAGTTTATCTGAAGCAAAAGTAGCCGTAAATGTCGCGAAAGCGCAATTAGAAAACGCTCGGTCTGGGTCCACGGATGGAGAAATTGCTGTGCAACAAGTAGCGGTATCCAACGCGCAGGCAACTCTTGCCGAAACAAGAAGTAGCGCGACGCAATCTATCGCTAGCGCTCAATCTCAAGTTGATTATCAGAAGATTGTTTTAAGAACTAAACTACAAGCGTTAGAAGACGCGCGCGAATCGGCAAACGATAATACCGAAACCGTCTATAACGATGGTTTAGACGCAATCAATAGCAAAAGTTTGGTTTTATCAAATGTTGTTGACGATGTTAATGATCTTTTTGGGGATAATGATCTGGTTAATATTTTAGGCAACTTGAATTATCAGAATAAGGTAGACGCGCAGGAATCTTATTCCGATATAGTTAGAGATTCCAATGCTGTCGTGTCATGCGTAAATGACGCAAAAACTTTAAGATCCCAAGAATCCATAGATGAAGCCCTCGCTGAATTTGAAGATATTTTGGATAATGTTAATGATGACTTGTCAATAATTAGTCAGACCTTAATAAATACTTATCCAATGGTTGGAATAACTGAAACCGAATTAGATGCATACAAAACCACTATTTCAACAAATAGAACAAATATCAATACCGCGATCTCAAGCGTTAAAAACGCGAGACAAAATATTTCTTCCGCTAAAATAACAAATACAACAAACATTAATACGGCTCAAGCTAACGCGGATTCCGCGGAAGCTCTTTTAAGTCAATATGAATCAACTCTTGCTTCAACGGAAGCCACTCAGCAAGCAGCTATTGTTACCGCGGAAGGAGCTTTAAGATCTGCCGAGGAGCAATTAAAACTTTTGCAAACTGCTCCAAAAGCGGAGATGGTTTCTGTCTATCACGCTCAACTAAAACAAGCGGAAGTTGCTTTGAAATCAGTTTCAAGAAAATATTCCGATCGTGTTATCATAGCTCCGACGGACGGAGTCGTAGTAGATATTCATAGAGAAGAAGGAGAGTTTTCTGGAACTGGAGAGAAGGTTATTTCAATGATTGCCATGGGCGGGTTTGAAATAGAAGTGGAAGTGCCAGAATCAGATATAGTTAAAGTTGGTGTTGGCAATCCATGTGAAATCACGTTAGACGCTTTTTCCGATAATGATATTTTTGAAGGAAATGTTGTTGCCACTAATCCTACCGAACATATCGTTGATGGGGTTGTCTACTATAAAGCAAAAATTATATTTCTAAAAATCAGTGATCGCGTTAAACCGGGGATGACAGCTCACGTTGATATTTTAACCGAAAGAAAAGAGAACGCGATAATAATTCCTTCGCGATTGGTGCAAAACAAAAATAGTCATCAATTTGTGAATATTCTTCTTGAAGATGGTTCTATCGTGGAAAAAACAGTTGAAAGGGGCATTAGGGGGTTTGATGGTAGCGTTGAAATTCTCTCAGGGTTAGAAGTTGGCGATTTAGTCGTAGAGTAAAAATCATGCTAAAGCTAAAAAATATAACAAAAGATTACGTGAATGGAGACGTTGTGACATCCGCGCTGAAAGATATTTCTTTTGACGTGGAAGAAGGAGAACTCGTGGCTATCATGGGTCCATCTGGATCGGGAAAATCAACATTAATGCATATCATAGGACTTTTGGATAAATCCACGGGCGGGACGTATACTTTGGATAAGGTAGAAACAAGCTTAATGAATGAGGATAAATTAGCTCAATTAAGAAATCAAAAAATTGGTTTTGTTTTTCAATCATTTAATCTTTTGCCTAGAATTACCGCGTTAGAAAATGTTGAACTTCCTTTGGCGTATAATTCCACCGCTCCTAAAGATAGAATAAAAATCGCGAGGCGGATGCTCGCGTCAGTGGGGCTTTCACATAGATTTCATCATTTTCCTAACCAACTTTCTGGCGGAGAGAGACAGAGAGTCGCGATCGCGAGAGCGTTAGTAAATGATCCCGCGATTATTCTTGCCGATGAACCAACGGGAAATTTGGATAGCAAATCAGGAAAACAAGTCATGGAAATTTTACAAAAATTGAATAATGATGGGAAAACGATCATTTTAGTAACTCATGAAGAATACACTTCAAAACACGCGGACAGAATTATTAAATTATTAGACGGGAAAATTGTAATGGACGCGCGAGTTGAGGAGAAGATTGACGCTAGCAAGGAAGATACTCTGAGAAAATAGTAGAGCATAACCGAAGAATTTTTATGTCATTTTTAGATATCATCCGAACAATTTGGTTTAATCTAAAATCTAACAAAGGACGTTCAGTCCTTTCTATTTTGGGTATTGTAATTGGTATTGCCGCCGTTATCATGATTATATCAATAGGAGACGGAGCGCAAGGATTGATTTTAAGTCAGATTGAGACTGTGGGATCAAACACGATTACAATAATGCCGGGCGCGGTCGAAGAAGACGGTCCGCCCGCGTCAGTAATGGGAATCATTATAACAACGCTAAAATCTGATGACGCTGAAGCGTTAATGAAAAATAATAGTGTTCCAAATTTAGAAAACGTATCCGCTTCAGTGAATGGAGTGGAGACAATTACATGGGAGGATTCTATCATTGGAGCTACTTTTGTCGGGACAATGCCAACAAATTTAGAAGTTGAAGATACTAAAGTTCAGTCTGGAAGATTTTTTTATGATGACGAAAACAAAGAGATGGCTCGCGTGACGGTTTTAGGCAGTGTCTTGAAACAAAATTTGTTTGGAAATTCAGATGCGTTGGGAGAGAGGATAAGGATTGGGAAAGAAAGTTTTATTGTAATAGGGATAATGGAAGAAAGAGGAGCGGTTGCTTTTCAGAACGTTGACAGTCAATTGTTTATACCGCTTTTAACCGCGCAAAAACTGATGCTTGGCATTGATCATGTGAGTATGATAAGAGGAAGATTTTCTGACGCAAACGCTGTTGAAAGCGGAATCAAATATATAAACAATATTTTGCGAGATAGACATAACGGAGAAGAGGACTTTTTAGTAAGAAGTCCTCAACAAGCAATGGAAGTTTTAGATACTGTCACTAACGCGCTAAAGTTTTTTCTCGCGGGTATAGCCGCGATTTCTTTGATAGTTGGCGGAGTTGGAATTATGAATATAATGCTTATCTCGGTTTTGGAAAGAACAAAAGAGATTGGATTAAGAAAAGCTATCGGAGCCACAAACAAAAATATTCTGTTTCAATTTTTAATTGAAACTATAATTATGTCTCTTTCAGGAGGGATTATCGGAGTAATTATCGGGATCGGTATGTCTTTTATAGTTTTTGTGACAGTGCAATCGTTGGGATATAGCGGGTGGGGATTTTCTATTTCTATTATCTCTATATTTTTGGCTTGTTTTGTGGCCACGTGCATTGGAGTCTTTTTCGGAATTTGGCCAGCATATCAAGCGGCAAAGAAAACTCCAATTGAGGCATTAAGATATGAATAGTGTATCACAATCATTTATTTTTGCGGCGCGTTCGCTCAAAGCGCGCAAAAGCAGAACAGCGTTGACTATTTTAGGTGTTGTCATCGGAATAGCGGCGGTAATAGTTGTTATTTCTTCTGGAGAAGGATTAAGAAACATGATTATGGATCAGATAGATATGTTTGGGGCGGATAACATTGAAATTGAGGTAAAAATTCCCAACACGGGAAAAACATCCAGTGAAAATGCCATGGGAATAGCGCGAGGAATTACTATCACAACATTGAAAGATGAAGATCGCGAAGCGATTATTAAAGAGATTCCTGAAGTTATTGATGGGTATTCCGCGGCGCTTGGTCAAGAACAAGTTACGATAGATGAAAAAAGAAAAAGAACAATCATATTTGGTTGTTCAGGTTCTTTGATAAATATTGATCCGGGAAAAATTAGGAACGGGAGATTTTTTTCGGAATCAGAGAATGATGGGTTAGCGCAAGTGGTGGTTTTGGGATCAGAGGTCCGTGAAAAATTGTTTGGGAATAACGATCCTATTGGGCAGGCGATTAAAATAAAAAATCAGAGATTTAGAGTTATAGGAATTATGGAATCAAAAGGAGCGGCGGCATTTTTCAATATGGATGATATGGTATATATTCCCATTAAAACATTACAAAAAAAGATCATGGGGATAGAACACACGCAGATGATTATGTTCAAAATTGATAAAGACGCGGATTCTGAAGCAGTTGTGAGACAGATGACTCAAGTCATGCGAGACAGACATGGAACCACGGATTTGAATAGTGATGATTTCGCGATTACTACAATGGAGGAAGCGAAAGAAATGGTTGGGGTCGTGTTGAGCGCGATGCAAATTTTGCTTGTGGCTCTTGCGGGAATCTCATTGATAGTGGGTGGAGTAAGTATAATGAATGTCGCTTACGTTAATGTAAAGGAAAGAACATTTGAAATTGGATTAAAAAAAGCGCTTGGAGCCAAGCGTAAAGATATTTTATTCCAGTTTTTGTGGGAATCGGTTTTAGTATCTCTTTTGGGAGCTGTTGTCGGGATAATCGTAGGTGCCATGATGACAGCCTTTATTACTCAAATGGCTATTAGCAAGGGATTCGCGTGGACGTTCACCATTCCTCTTTCAGCGGTTTTAATCTCAGTTATATTTTCTTCGTTCGTGGGAATCGCCTTTGGCTATTTTCCGGCAAAAACAGCCGCGAAGAAAGACGCGATAGAATCATTGTTAGCAAGGTGATTTTCAATGAAAATTTTCTTTCGGTCGATAATAACTGTAAAAGGCGTTTTTTTCTAGCAACTCATTGTCAGAATTATAAATTTCTTGATACAGCGCGGTTCTCATAAAGCCGTTTTTATTTTGTTCCACGACATCCGGACCTTTAATTTTTACTTTTCTATCATCATTAATTCCAAATATTTTTACGATAGTTTCAGTTCCAATTATTTCTCCTTGGATTAAAATAGAATGTCCAGTAGTATTGATAAACCTAAAATCTAAAGAAGGACTGGCAATAGCGGCGTCGGTGCCTTGCGGAGCATAGTGCGATATGGCATAAGCGTGATTCCTTCTCTGAGTTATTTTCAATCCCGCGTTCAACGCCGCTCTAAAAAGAGCGGTGGAGACTTGGCATAATCCTCCCCCCAGCGCCATAATAGTTTTTCCATCGCGAATGTTCTCCGCGAGTTCATAGCCTTTAATTTCTGAAACCGATCCGATTGTCTTCAAAGTTGAAAATTCCTCTCCCGCGGGAAGAATGATACTATTAATTTTAGACATTCCAATTTCAATATTTGTAATTC
>CAZUBR010000010.1:0-9013 GCA_964618965.1 uncultured Candidatus Saccharibacteria bacterium
GTATTCCTCTTTTAGCATAACCACTATATTCATTGTCAGTCACGCGTCATGAGCTAAAATTTTAGTCCTTTCTCGCGAGCTCCCTCCGCGGATGCCTTAATTCTTCCATGATACAAATATCCGCTTCTATCAAAAACAACCTTTGTAATTCCTATCAATAGAGCTTTTTCCGCGATCTTTTCCCCTGCTTTTCTAGCCTTTTCCGTCTTCGTCCCTTTTAATCCTTTATCAGAACAACTTACTAAAGTTATTCCTTTTTCATCATCAATAAGCTGGAGATATATCCCGTTCAAACTCCTTGAAACGCATAATCTTGGAATTTTGTTACTCCCAGAGACCTTAGATCTAACTTTTTTATGCCTTTTTTTTCTTCTAGTAAAATTATCCATAATTTTCTATTTACCCACAGCCTTTTTACCTGCTTTTCTCCTTATTATTTCGTCAATATATTTAATTCCCTTGCCCTTATATGGTTCTGGTTTTCTTTTGCTTCTAATCTTCGCTGATATTTCTCCCACTAAATACTTATCAATTCCTTTAATAGAGATAATGTTTTTTTCCACTGTAACCTCAATACCTTCTGGAATATCAATTTCAACGGGATGCGAATATCCTAATTGCATTATAATCTTTTTCCCTTGCGCGATAGCTTTGTATCCTACTCCGTTAATTTCAAGTTTTTTCTCAAATCCTTCAGAAACTCCTTTGACCATATTCGCCACCAAAGCTCTTATTAATCCCCATTTCATTCTTTGCTCTTTGTCCTCTTTATTCTCCGGAGTTACTTGTAATAATGAATTTTCGCGAGTGATGCTAATGGAATTAGGAATATCCAAAGAAAGCTCTCCCTTTGAACCTTTCACCGTAATCTTTTTATCCTCAATGCTTATCCGAACTCCATTGGGGACGCTAATTGGTTGTTTGCCTATTCTGCTCATATATTTACCAAATACTACAAATTATTTCCCCGCCTAAATTATTTTTTCTAGCTTCCTTATCCGTCATAACTCCTTTAGATGTTGAGACAACATATACCCCAAACCCATTTAAGTAGTTGTGTAGATTCTTGCTTTTAACATAAACTCTACTCCCGGGCTTACTAATTCTTTTTACTTCCGTTATCCTGGGTTTTTCGTTAATATATTTCAACGTCAATTTGATAAATTTTCTATCTTTTTCAAAATATTCCTTAATATTGTCAACATACCCATTATTTTTAAGTGTCTGGGAAATTAAAAGTTTGATCCTTGAAAAAGGAATAACTACCTCAAGGATTTTTACGGCTTGGGCATTTCTTATTCTTGTTAACATGTCCGCGATTGGATCTGTATGCATAATATTTTATAATTATATAAAGTTTCTTACCACGATGATTTTTTAATACCCGGCAACTCGCCTTTATTGGCAAGCTCTCTGAAACAAATTCTACACAAACCGAACTCTCTCATAAATCCCCTTTTTCTTCCGCATCTCCAACAACGATTGATCTTCCTTGTGGAAAATTTTGGTTTCTTTTGAGCTTTTACTTCTAACGCTAATCTAGCCATATATTATTTCTTATTTTTCTTAAGGGGAAAACCAAAACAAGTTAATAGAGCTTCCGATTCTTCTTCGTTTCTGGCGGTTGTCACGATTGTAATTTCTAATGGAAAATTATCTCCGCTCTCTCTACTTTCAAGTTCTGGAAAAACGGAACTGTCTTTAACTCCAACGGAAAGGTTCCCGTTCTGATCAAAAGATTCGGTAGAAATACCTGAAAAATCTCTTGTTCGCGGAAGAACGATATTGATAAGTCTATCTAAAAAATCATACATTTTATCTCTTCTAAGAGTTACCTTTATACCGATTGGCATTCCTTCTCTGATTTTAAATCCCGCGACCGATTTTTTTGCCTTTGTCACAATCGCTTTCTGACCAGTGATAGCCGCGAATTGGCTTTCAATTGCTTTAACTTTCGCGGATTCTTTAAAAATTTTTCCAATTCCCGCGTTCAAAATTATTTTTTTAATTTTCGGAACATTCATAACAGACCCGCGTTTAAATTCCTTCGCGAGCGCTGGAACAATCTCTTTATTATATTTTTCTTGTAATCTATTCATTCTACTGTGTTAATCTGTTATTTATTATCTCTTCTTTGCATTTTTTGCAGATTCTAATACCTTTGCCTGACTCTATCCTTTTTAATCCTATTCTCGTAGGTTTTCCGCATTTTGGACAAATCAATTTTACGTTAGACGCGTGTATCGGCATCGGTTTTTCTATAATTTCACCCTTTTTCCCTTCATATTTTGATTTTATATGCTTTTTGGCTATATTAATTTTATCAACAACAACCTTTTCATCGCTCATTATTGATTTAATAATCTTTCCGCTTTTCCCTTTATCTTTTCCCGCGATAACCATTACATTGTCATCTTTTCTTAACATCATAAAACCTCCGGAGCTAATGAAATTATTTTCTGGCATCCCTTGGAACGCAATTCTCTCGCGATAGGTCCGAAAATTCTTCCGCCTTTGGGATCCATTTTACCCTTTTCAATAATCACAACAGCGTTATCATCAAAACGAATATATGATCCATCTGATCTTTTCAACGCTTTTCTTTGTCTAACAATAATCGCTCTATGAACCTCGCCTTTCTTAACTTGTTTTCTCGGTTCAGCTTCTTTCACGGAAACAACCACCACGTCTCCAATATGGGCATATCTTCTTTTTGATCCTCCGAGCACCTTAAAACACTTGACCAATTTGGCTCCAGAGTTATCCGCTACTTTCAATTTTGTTCCTGATTGTATCATATTTTGGCAGATTTTATAGACTTAATGGTCCAATGTTTCCTCTTGGATATTGGTATCGTCTCCTCTATCACAACTATATCGCCTATTTTGCATTCGTTCTTTTCGTCATGCGCCATAAATTTTTTAGAAATCAAAATCTTTTTCCCATACTTTTTATGAGTTTTTAATCTTTTAGTTTCAACAACGATGGTCTTATCAGTTTTGTCGCTTACTACCACTCCTCTAAATTTTCGCTTGTTATTTTCCATAATTTTTCCTTGTTTGCTCAGAACGGACCTGTTTTGAACGGACATTTAATTCAGTTAAAATCTGGGCAATTTCTTTTTTTACGGCTTTAATTTCTTTAACATTTTTCACCTGATTGCTTGCCATATCAAAACGAATCTTTCTGAACTGTTCGTGTCGCTTAAACAATTCCTTTGAAAGGTCTTCCGTATTCTTTTTTCTAAAATTATCCATTTCAAAACTCATATTTATCTCTCCACAAATTTAGTTTTAACCGGCAACTTATACGACGCTAACTCTAACGCTCTTTTCGCTGTATCTCTCTGAACTCCAGACATTTCAAAGATTATTCTTCCAGTCTTTACTATAGCCACATAATGATCAACCGCTCCTTTTCCTCCTCCCATTGTCATTCCTTCTCCGTGTTTTGTGACAGGACTATCCGGGAATACCCTAATCCATAGTTTGCCGCCTCTTTGAACAAACCTTGTAATTGTTCTTCTAGCAGATTCTATCTGGGCAGATGACATTTTGCAAGACCCCACGGCTTGTAATCCAAAATCCCCAAAGCTTACCTTTGTTCCACCTTTCGCTTTTCCAGCGATACTTCTCTTCTGCGGTTTCCTGTATTTTGTCTTCTTTGGAGCTAACATAATTTAAAATTAATATACTTATTTACTTCGGTTCAGAAGATGATTCTCCTCTATCCGAAAAAATTTCTCCTTTATAAATCCACACTTTCACGCCAATTACTCCATAAGTGGTATTCGCTTCTTTTAGAGAATAGTCTAAATCCGCTCTCAACGTATGAAGCGGAATTTTCCCTTGAGACGCGGTTTCTCTTCTAGACATTTCCGCGCCATTCAATCTTCCTGAAATTGATACTTTAATCCCTTTGACTTTATTATTTTGCATCACGCTTTCTATCGCCTGTTTTATCACTTTTCTAAAAGCGATTCTCTTTTCAAGTTGAGCGGCAATATTCTCGGCGACTAAAGCCGCGCTGATCTGAGGTTCTTTCACTTCCATAATATTAATTTCAGTCGCCACGTTCCTTTTGATTAACTTTTTAACTTTATCTTTCAATTCTTCCGCTCCAGATCCTCCTCTCCCGATAATCATTCCCGGCCGACCTGAAAAAATACTTATTACAATTTTGTTCGCGTATCTTTCAATTATAACTTTCTCTATCGCCATTTTAGATAATTCTTTCATAATAAACTGTCTAATTTGCGCGTCCTCTTTGAGAAATTTCGCGTAATCTCTATTTGAAAACCATCTGGAACTCCATTCCTTGTTTACTCCTAATCTGAATACAATTGGATTTACTTTATGTCCCATATTTATACCACCTTCCTTCTTTGAAATTTTTTCTTTGAACCATCGCTACCCGTATTCATCTTCGTGGCAGTAGCATCTGAACGCAAGGTCTTGATAGAATTAATTTTCTTTCTGGATTTAGTTTTCTCTCGTTCATCAGCAACCTTATCAGAGGACGGCTTCTCTTTGCTCTCGTTCTTTTTTAGCCCTTCTTTTATTTCACTCAAGACAATAGTAATATGCGATGTTCTTTTCAAAATTTCGGTAGCTCTTCCCATCGCTCTTGGCATCCATCTCTTAAAAATCGGTCCTTCATTCACGAATATCTCTGAAACATACAAATTTGATTCCACCATTTTAAGATTATTTTCAGCATTAGCAACGGCTGAATTCAAAAGTTTTAACATAGGAGCCGAAGAACGTTTAACTAAAACAGTTAACTGTTTTCTCGCATCCTGAATGGAAGCTCCTCTGATAACATCCGCTACTAATCGAGCTTTTCTAGGAGACACTCTTAATTGTTTTAATCGCGCTCTTGCTTCCATTATTTTTTAGCTCCTTCTTTCGCCTTTTTACCTCCATGATTTACAAATTTTCTTGTTGGCGAAAATTCTCCAAGTTTGTGTCCAACCATATCTTCAGCAACGAATACAGAAATGTGGTCTTTGCCATTATGGACTCCGAAAGTAAATCCTACCATTTCGGGAGAAATTGTTGAACTTCTAGACCATGTTTTTATTACAGTCTTGTCTCCCAATTTTAACTTTCGCACCTTTTCCAGGAGTTTTTCATCAATGTATGGACCTTTCTTCAAACTTCTTGACATCTACTTATTCCTTCTTTTTCTTCCCTTAATTATATATTTATTAGACTGCTTTTTTTTCTTCCTCGTTTTCTTCCCCATCGCGCGTTTCCCCCATGGAGTTTTCGGTCCGCCTCTCAATCCTATCTTCTGCTTTCCTTCTCCACCACCATGCGAATGATCAACAGGGTTCATAACCGATCCTCTGACTTCGGGGCGTCTGTTTAGATGTCTTGCTTTTCCCGCTTTTCCAATAACAACGTTCTTATAATCAACATTGCTGACTTGTCCAATCGTGGCGGAACAATCTTGCAAAATTTTTCTGACTTCTCCTGACGCTAATTGAACATTAGCATATTTTCCTTCTTTTGCAAGTATTTGACTAGAAGATCCGGCCGATCTGACAATCTGTCCACCTTTCCCTATTTTTAATTCAATGTTTGAGATGATCGCTCCTTGAGGAATGTTTTTCAGCAATCCCCTGTTTCCATTCTTCGCTTCAATTTCTCCCAAACTGGAAATAACAGTATCGCCGACTTTCATTCCTTCCACGGCCAAAACATATCTCTTTTCTCCATCGGCATAATTAAGCAATGCTATAAAAGAAGATCTATTCGGGTCATATTCTAAAGAAGAGATTTTAGCGGGAATGTCATATTTTTTCATTTTGAAATCAATTTTTCTGTAATTTTTCTTTACTCCTCCGCCTTGATGTCTCGTAGTAATTTTACCAGATTGTCTGCCTCTTCCAGCGCGCTTAGACTTACCCTTTATAAGAGCTTTCCCCACTGGTTTTTGAGCAAGCGAAGTTTTGTCAACTACTGACATTCCTCTTCTCCCCGGACTTGTTGGCTTATATTTCTTAATCATATTATAAAACTAATGCCTCTATTTTTTGACCTTTATCAAGCGTTACTATCGCTTTCTTGTAATTTGACCTATGAGTAATACCTTTTTTAGAACGCTTCGGTTTTCCGGAAATCCTAACAATGTTTACCTTGCGAACATTAAGACCATAAAGCGACTGAATCGCGTCTTTAACAGCGTTTTTAGAAGCGTTGAGAGCGACTTTGAAAGTGTATTTACTTTCCTCGTTCATCAAATTTGATTTTTCAGAAACCCACGGTCTGATAATATTCTTATCAATAAAAACACTTTTAGCAGATTCCAGATCAACAGCCTTTTTAGTTTCAGGTCGCGTTAAAAATTTCCGATTTTTAATATCAGTATTTTTTTCTTTCGCCTTTTTATTGTCTTTAGAAAAAATTCCCATAATCTTATGCTTTTACAACAAAATTTTCCTTAATAACATTGATGGCATCTTCAATAACAACTAAACGCTTGTATTCTAAGAGATCGACGACATTCAAGGAATTCGCTAAAATTGTTTTAATTCTCGGAATATTTCTGAACGATCTTTGAATCGTGTCATCAACGGAAGGTTGAACAATAAGAGTCTTCTCTTTGATTGAAAGATTATTCACGATATTCTTTGCCAATTTAGTTTTAGCGTCCGCCAACGCAATATTATCAATAATTGTTAACTCATTTGAACTTAGTTTGGAAGATAATGCCACCAAAACAGCCTTTTTCTTCATCTTCTTGTTAATCTTTTGGGAAAAATTTCTTTCGTTAGTTGGACCAAAAATAATTCCTCCCCCTCTCCATAATGGTGAACGAATGGAGCTTGCTCGCGCCCTTCCAGTCCCTTTTTGTTTCCATGGTTTCTTTCCTCCTCCTCTCACATCGCTACGAGTTTTAGTGTTCGCGATTGCCGCTCTTTTATTGTTTTTCTGCGCGAGAAAAGCTTGATGTAAAAGATCATGATTAATATCCAAACCAAAAACATCTTCGGGAATATCTATCTCCCGCAATTCTTTTCCTTCTTGATTGTATAATTTAATTTTCATATGTTAAAACCTTGATCCACGCGCCTTTTCTTCCTGGAACCGCTCCTTTAAGAGCAATGGTATTATTCTCTAAAACAATGTTAACAACTTTTATTCCTCTCAAAGTAACTTGATCGCTTCCCATTCTTCCCGCCATTCTTTTTCCTTTAATAACTCTCATTGGGAAAGTTGAGCCGATTGAACCTGGCTGTCTAAAATTATGCTTGTGCCCATGAGTTCTTGGACCACCCTTAAAATTATGTCTTTTTACAACTCCCTGAAATCCTTTTCCTTTTGAAACGCCTGAAATTTTTACTTCTTTACTCTCGTTGAAAACTTCCACGCTAATTTTCTGATCTTGATTAAATTCATCAGCGACTCCATCATTTAAGGTTCTGAATTCAACAATTTTTTTAAAATCGGATCTTTTTCCCCCATCTTTTCCTTTTTTCAAATTTACGCCAACAATGTACGCGGAATATCCATCTTTTTCAACATTTCTCATCCCAACAACACGATTCTCATTCGCCTGCAAAACAGTCACGGGAACCATTTTCCCCGCTTCATCAAAAATTTGAGACATACCTACTTTTTGAGCTAATAAAAATTTCATATATAAACCTTTTATAAACAAAAAACGGACTGAGCCAGCAAATCCGACCCAAAGTCCGGCTTTACGGCCAACCCAGTATCCGCCTCGGGCGGACTTAGATTAGTCTATGTAATCTACGTTAACTATTCTATCACGCTTTTATCTCAATGTCAACTCCCGCTGGGAGGTTCAAATTCCCCAAAGCGTCTATAATTTTAGAAGTGGGTTCAAAAATGTCTATCAATCTTTTATGTATTCTCATTTCATACTGATCTCGCGCTTTCTTATCTATAAAAGTAGATCTGTTGACCGTATGTTTGTGAATAGCTGAAGGCAAAGGTATTGGACCTGCCACTTCAACTCCGCTTCTCAACGCTGTTTCAACGATTTTCTTCGCGCTCTGATCCGCGATTTTATGATCATAGGCCTTAATTTTAATGCGAATCTTTGACTTTACTTCTTTATCCATAATGTGTGTTACCCGCGATCCAAATATTTTATTTAATTATTTCAGTCACAAATCCGGCTCCCACGGTATGTCCGCCTTCCCTAATAGCAAATTTTGATCCAACTTCCAATGCGACAGGAGCAATCAACTTAACGATGAATTTACTCGTGTCTCCCGGCATAATCATTTCAGCTCCTTCAGGAAGAATAATCTCACCTGTAATATCCGTTGTCCTGATATAGAATTGCGGTTTGTATCCTTTGAAAAATGGTGTATGTCGTCCACCTTCCTCTTTAGTTAGAATATACACTTCTGATTGAAATTCAGTGTGAGGAGTAATGGATCCCGGTTTCGCGATAACTTGTCCTCTTTCAATATCTTCCTTTTTAATTCCTCTGATAAGAATTCCGGCATTATCTCCAGCCATCCCTTTGTCAAGAGATTTATTGAACATTTCAATTCCTGTGACAACAGTTTTTTGGGTGTTTTTTAACCCAATAATTTCAACATCGTCGTTTAAGTTTACAATTCCTCTCTCAATTCTTCCTGTCGCTACCGTCCCTCTCCCCTCAATAGAGAAAATATCTTCAACGGGCATCAAGAATGGCTTTTCAACATCGCGAACAGGATTAGGGATAGCTTCATCCACGGCATCCATTAGCGCGAGAATCGGTTTCGCGTCCTCATCGTCCACGCTAGAAACTTCTAAAGCTTTTGTGGCTGATCCACGAACAATCTTTGTATTCGCTCCGTCATATTCATATTTTGTAAGGAGTTCTCTCACTTCCTCTTCAACCAAATCCACCATATCCGGATCGGCTTGATCCATCTTGTTTAAGAAAACAACGATTTCAGGAACGCCTACTTGTCTAGCAAGAAGAATATGTTCTCTGGTTTGAGGCATTGGACCATCCGCGGCGGAAACAACAAGAATGGCTC
>CAZUBR010000011.1:0-8529 GCA_964618965.1 uncultured Candidatus Saccharibacteria bacterium
TATGTCCGAATTAGTTTTACGTTTCAGCATGGGTAGGCCGGGGCTTATTTATGGCTTTAACAAGGATTTATTAAACAAAAAATTAAGCGATTTGCTTAATTCCAATATTGGGGATCTTCTAGATTTTGCCGAGAAAATTAGCCCCCAAAAAGGCAAAACCGTCTCCGCGAATACTATAAAAAATGTAGTTAATAAATCTGTCCTCGTTCCCGCGGGAGCCTCGGCGAACGCGGTGGCAAAAATTCATTTTTTGTTATATAATTGGATAGGAGAAGCGCGGGAAATGATGCTATCGGAAGTTTTTACGGAAAAGAAAAAATCTATCAATTTGCTAAAAGAACTTTTAAGAACGTATGAATTGATCAGTATGCCGGGAGCTAACATAAAATTAATTTTGGAAAATTTATTTTTAACATTATAAAAAATGAATGACGATTTCAACAAAATAATAGAACATTTTAAGAAGGAACTTTTAAGTATTAGGACAGGGAGAGCTCATTCGTCTTTGGTGGAGGATATTATGGTGGAATGCTATGGTTCTATGATGCCGATAAAACAGTTAGCCAGCGTGTCTATTCCAGAATCTAGGGTTATATTAGTTTCTCCTTGGGACGCTTCAATCGCTCCAGCCGTGAAAAAAGCCATTGAAAAAAAGTTAGAATTAAATGTTCAGAAAGATGGCGTCGCGATGCGCGTTAATCTACCTTCTCCCACCGAAGAGCGCAGGCGCGATTTGGTCAAAACCGTTAAAAAAAAATTGGAAGAGGCGAGAGTATCCATGCGCGCGATAAGACATAAAATGTTAGAAGCGGAAGAAACTGTGTCTGATGAAAATGATACGGCTTTGGCGAAAAAGAAAATGCAAGAGGAAGTAAATCATTTTAATAAAATAACGGAAGATATTGCTAAAGAAAAAGAAAAGGAGATTATGCAAATATGATATGGATAGCGGGGATTGTCGCGATATTAAGTCTAAGCTTTTTAATTTTAGCGCATGAAGCGGGGCATTTTTTTGTTGCTTTATGGACGGGAATGAAAGTAGAAGAATTTGGTTTTGGTTATCCTCCAAAAATGTTTTCGTATCGTTCTAAAAAAAGCGGAATTGTATATTCTATTAATTGGATTCCATTTGGAGGCTTCGTGAAAATTAAAGGGGAAGATGGAGAACTTGGAGAAGGAAGCTTTAAGGAAAAATCTTTTTCAAAAAAATCCGCTGTAATTTTGGCCGGAGTTACGATGAATTTGCTTATCGCGATTTTGTTATTTGGGGCAGTTCATCTTTTAGGATCTCCATCCGTGATTGAAGACAATGATACCGTCGCGTTGAACCCTTATGTTCAAATTGCCGGTGTTGTTTCAGGATCGCCGGCAGATATGGCAGGTATAAAAATCGGGGATATTATTAATGATATTATGATAGACGCCGATAATGGCGCGCGGAATATTTCAACTGTCGGAGAGGTGCAAAACATTGTTAAAGAAAATAAAGGCAAAGAAATTACGCTGTTTTTTAATAGAAATGGAAAAGAAATGGAAATTTCTTTGATTCCAAGGACGGAATATCCAGACGATGAAGGGGCAATGGGGGTCGGATTGGTGAGAGCGGGTTTAGTAAAAACTGTTTGGTATAAAGTTCCAGTAGAAGCGTTGAGGACGGCATGGGACTTAACTAAATTAATTTTTGTGTTTTTGTGGGATATGCTAGTGAGATTGTTCACCAAAGGGCAAGTGCCTGATGATGTCGTGGGGCCGGTGGGAATTGTCGCGATGTCTGGCCAGATCGCGACTATGGGGCTGTCTTATGTCTTATGGGTTATAGGGATGGTGAGCTTAAATCTTTTTCTAATTAATCTGTTTCCCTTGCCAGCGTTAGATGGCGGGCGGTTGATATTTCTAGGAATTGAAAAAATAAACGGATCTTCCATTAATGAAAAAATAGAGCGGTGGATTCATGTGTCAGGATTTGTGTTATTAATTATTTTGGCGGTATTGATAACGGCAAGAGATGTAATTAGGTTGTTTTAGCTATCTTGAACCATAGTATGAATGATTTAAGTGATAGATTATGACACGGTGATAACGTTAATATAACTGATGACAGGATAACAGGAAATGATATGTTAAATTTTTTTTCACAAGATATTGGCATAGATTTAGGCACCGCGAATACGCTGGTGTACGTTCGGAATAAGGGAATTGTTGTTAACGAGCCTTCTGTTGTCGCGATTAACAAGAAAACGGGGAAAGTTTTAGCGATTGGAGAGGAAGCAAAAAGAATGGTTGGAAAAACCCCCGCTCATATTGTCGCCATGAGACCGCTTGTTGACGGAGTTATATCTGATTTTGAAGTAACCGAACAAATGCTTAAATATTTTCTTGAAAAAGTTCAAAAGGGGTTTTTCTCTTTTTTGTTTAGGCCTAGAGTGGTAATTGGAATACCGTCTGGAGTAACTGAGGTTGAAAGAAAAGCCGTGAGAGATGCGGTAATTAGCGCTGGCGCCCGCGAAGCTTATTTGATTGAAGAACCGATGGCCGCGGCCATCGGAGCGCGTCTTCCAGTGCAAGATGCGGCCGGCAATATGATTGTTGACATTGGTGGCGGAACTACCGATATTGCGGTAATTTCTTTAGGCGGAATAGTCACTTCTAGAAGTTTGCGAATTGCCGGAGATGAAATGAACGAAAGCATTATCCATTATGTCAGAGAAGAATTCAATATTTTACTGGGGGAAAGAACTGCCGAATCTGTAAAAATAGCTATCGGTTCCGCGTGCGGAACTGAAAAAAAAATAGAGACGCAAATTCGCGGAAGGGATATTATTACGGGTTTGCCAAAAGAAGCTATAATCAACGAAGAACAAGTGAGGGAGGCGTTAAAAAGGACTGTGGATGTGATAGTTGAGAATACTAGAGCAGTCGTGGAGGAGACTCCTCCAGAACTAGTGGCAGATATTATGAGTAAAGGGATTGTTTTGACGGGAGGCGGGGGATTATTGAGAGGATTAGATAAAGTGATACAAGAAGAAACTAAAATACCGGTGCGAATTACGGAAGATGCTCTTACGGCTGTTGTCAGGGGTACCGGAATTATTTTGGAAGATGTTGAGTCTGTCAGAGAAGTATTGGTGAACACGTAATAACCAATTTTTATAAGAGAGGTTGGGCGTGAATAAGCATCTAAAAAAAGTTGGCATTATTGTAATCGCTGTTTTTGCGTTGGGAATTTTTTTGATTAAATCAGATTCCGTTGTTATTAATTGGGCAATGGCAATTACAAACCCTTTGGTAAGGGTGGGCGACAATTTATGTATGTCCGTGAAATCGGTTTTTACTATCAAAGATATTGTGAGCGAAAATGTAATTTTTTCAAAAGAAAATCTTAAATTAGTTTCTGAAAATGTTCGTTTGAAAGAAATGGAAAAAGAAAATATCGCGCTAAAAAAACAATTAGGTATTTCAGCAGAGATAGACAAAAAAACAGTCAGAGCGGATGTATGCGGGTTTGATCCGCTAAACCCTGATAGTTTTTTAACTATAAATAAAGGTTCTCAAGATGGCATTCAGGAAGGATTGTCTGTTCTTTCTGAAGACGGAGCTTTAGTGGGAAAAATTAATTATGTTGAAAAATCTTTTTCAAGAGTTTTATTGGTTTTTTCTTCCAGAAGTTCTATCGCGGCAATAACTCAATCTTCAAGAGTCGCTGGAATCGTGAAAGGGAATTTCGGTATATCTTTAACTCTTGACATGATTTCTCAATTTGAGGAAATAAAAATAGGAGAAATGGTAATTACTTCTGGAATTGGAGGAATCTTCCCAAAAGCTATTCCAATCGGGAATATCGCGAGGATTGATACATCTTCTAGCGAAGTTTTCAAAAAAGCAGAGATAGGTTCATTAATAAATCCGCGCCAGTTGGAAAATGTCATCGTTATCTTAAATGATTAATTGTTTTCACGCTTATGCTTGAAACTGTTATATTTTTAATGTTGCTTTTTACCTCCATTTTGGATGTGTCTTTTCTTTCGCGTTTAATTGTTTTGGGGGCGTCTCCGATATCTTCTTTAGCAATAATTTTGACACTCGCGATATGGTCTGAAAATAAAAAAAACTTTTTATGGATCATTATCCCAACTATCATAATCAGTATTTTTTCAGAATTTTCATGGGGAATGATATTCATCGCTTTTCTTCTCACGTATTTTATCGCGAGACAAAGAAAAACATTTTTTTGGGAAAACCAAATGATTTGTAGAATGTTTAACATTTGTTTTTCTGTAATTGTTTTTTTCATCATTCCACGCGCTAGTTCCATCTTTTTCGGGGGTGAAAGTTTTTCTATCAATATATTTTATTCTGCCGGGATATTTATGATTATGGAGATACTATTATTTTTTATTGTAACTTGGGCGTATCATTATGGGCAAACAAAAAGAATTTGGTAGATATAAAATATCTCAAGACAATGATGATGAAATAGCTCCTGAAGAAGTTATTTTTGGGATGGGTTCGGAGGAAGATGAAAGAGAAATTGAAAAAGAATTAGGCAGAAAAAGAATTTTTTTGTTAGGAATGTTTATGTGTTCGGTTATTATTTTTTTGTTTTTGCGAACTTTTCAGCTTCAGATTGTGCTAGGAAACGCTTATCAACAGGAGGCTTTGTCTAATAGAATAAAAAGGATACCAATTGAGGCGCCAAGGGGGATGATTTTTTCTCAAGATGGTCAACAATTGGTTTGGAATATCTCAACATTTGACGCGGTGATTGACGCGAAAAATTTTTCTGGGAAAGAGAAGCTATTGCTCATGGCGGATACATTGAATGACGATAGTAAAAAAATAATAAATGAAATTATTAGTTCTAAAAGAATAATTAGTCAATCATCGGAGATCGTAACATTTAAGGATGTCCCGAAAGAGTTTGCTTTAGCGATTAAAACAAATCAAGAAGAACTTAATGGGATGGAAATTGTTGATGGGGTAACGCGTTTTTATCCATATGGAGAAACGTTCGCGCACGCGATAGGATATATTGGACGTATTTCCGAAGAAGACTTAAAAATGAATCCCAATTATCTCTCGGTTGAATCAATTGGAAAATCGGGAGTAGAAATGTGGTATGATGAACATTTGAGAGGAGCGTTAGGAGTTCAATTAATTGAAGTGGACTCGTTAGGCAATAAAACAAAATTTCTAGCCATTAGAAAAGCTGATATGGGAAATGATCTAATTTTAACTATTAATTTTGAATTTCAAAAAAAGATTTTTGAAATTTTGCAAAGAAAAACGCATGAAATAAATGCTTATAAAGCGTGCGTGATAGCGTTAAATCCTAAAACTGGAGGCGTTTTGGCGATGGTAAATATCCCGTCATTTGATAGTAATGTTTTTTCTGGAAGCATGCATGAATCTGAATTTGAACAGTTGACTACTGATAAAAATAATCCGTTATTTAACAGGGCTATCTCTGGAACGTATCCTCCGGGATCCATAATAAAACCGGTGGTGGCGTTGGCCGCTTTAGAGGAAAAAATTATCACGGATAAAACAATCATTCAAGACAATGGATTGATACAAGTGTTTAATCAATATGATTCTTCCGTAGTTTATAACTTTTATGGGTGGAATAAAGCTGGACTTGGCCCCATGAATGTTTATAGCGCGATTGCCGAATCTTCAGATATTTTTTTCTATACCGTTGGTGGAGGAAATGGAAATATCAGTGGAATGGGAATAAACAAGTTAGGAGAATATTTTAGTAGTTTTAATTTGGGAAAGCGCGTGGGCATAGACATTTCAGGAGAAGCGTTTGGAGTTATTCCAACTCCCGCGTGGAAAGAAAATGTTAAAAATGAACGATGGTATTTAGGAGATACGTACCATGTTTCTATTGGACAAGGAGATCTTTTAGTATCTCCCATCCAAGCGGCTGTTTGGACCGCGGCAATCGCGAACAACGGTGTTGCCATTAAACCGCACGTGGGGCTTTACAAGGTTGACAGCCAAAATAATAGACAGATAGTGGATATTGAAATGTTATTTAGTTTGAACGCGGATAAGAAGAATTTAGAGATTGTTAAAAAGGCAATGCGGCAGTCCGTTATTGACGGTTCGGCAACGGCGCTAAACACTTTTCCCGTGGAAGTCGCGGGAAAAACAGGAACAGCGGAGTTTGGCGGAGACGATCTTACTCACGCGTGGTTTACTTGTTTTGCTCCATATAATGATCCAGAGATAGTTTTGACGATATTGGTGGAAGGAGGAGGAGGCGGGGGCGCGATCGCTGTTCCCGTCGCGCAAGAAATTTTATCATTTTGGATAAACTCATTTTGACAAGAAACTTTATAATAGCGTATAATGTATTTTAATTGTAACTAACTATTAAATAAAAAGATGATGAACACATTTAAAAAACTAACAAAAGAAGAATATAAGAATCTCGTGGAGGAGCTGGAAGACTTGAAAACGAATAAAAGACCCGAAATAGCCCAGAGACTTCACGACGCGAAAGCTCAAGGAGATTTGAGCGAGAACGCGGAGTATTCTGAAGCGAGAGAAGCGCAATCGTTTTTGGAAAATCGCATTCAAACAATTGAAAATGTTTTAGCAAGTTCCGAAGTAGTGGATGTTAGCGGACAAAATTTGGACGTAATCACTATTGGAGCGACTGTTGTTATAGATATGAACGGTATGGAACAAAAGTTTGAGATTGTCGGAGGAGAAAGCGCGGATCCCGCTCAATCAAGAATATCAATCGCGTCGCCATTAGGAGAAGCGTTGAAAGGTTTGCGCGTTGGTGACAAAACAGTTTTTCAAAGTCCCAAAGGAGAAGTAGCGATTCGCATAAAAAATATCAGTTATTAAAGGAGTTTTAGCTTTTAAGTTTATGGCTAATATACAAGAACTAAAAGAAGTTCGTCTAGAAAAAATAAATAGACTGGAACAGGCTGGTATAGATCCATATCCCGCCAAGTCTTCAAGGACGCATTTAGTAAAAGATGTTGTTGATGGTTTTAATTCCCTGTCCGTAAAACAATCAGAGATTATTTTATCTGGAAGGATTCGTTCAATTCGCGGACATGGCGGAGCCGTTTTTATGGATATTGAAGATGTATCTGGGAAATTTCAGATATTTTTCAAAAAAGATATTACAGGGGAAAAACAATTTAAGTTAATCAAATTGCTTGATATTGGAGATTTTATTGAAGTTGCGGGGAAATTATTTTTAACTCAAAAGGAAGAAAAAACGCTTGAAGTTTCCGATTGGAAGATATTAACAAAATCTATTCGGCCAATCCCCGAAGAATGGTTTGGGTTGAAAGATGAAGAAATTAAATTAAGAAAGAGATATTTAGATATGTTGAGCAATCCAGACGTGAAAGAGATGTTTCGCAAAAAAAGTATTTTCTGGAACTCCATACGTGAATTTTTGGTCAAAAAAGATTTTTTAGAAGTAGAGACTCCCGTTTTGGAAACAACGACGGGCGGAGCGGACGCGCGTCCTTTCGTGACTCGTCATAACGCGTTAGATATGGACGTGTTTTTAAGAATTTCCGGAGGAGAATTGTGGCAAAAACGTCTTATGGTCGCGGGATTTGAGAAAACATTTGAAATTGGAAGAATTTTTAGAAACGAAGGCATGGACACGGAGCATCTGCAGGACTATACGCAAATGGAAATGTATTGGGCTTATGCCGATTACAAAGACATGATGAAGCTAATTGAAGAGATGTATAAATATGTTGTTGAGAAAACATTTGGAAAATCGCGATTTAAGATCAGGGGATTTGATGTTGATTTCAGTAAAGAGTGGAAAACTTATGATTTTGTTGAGATTATAAAAAAAGACACGTGTATAGACATTCTCAATACTAGTTTAGAAGAAATTGAAAGCAAACTAAAAGAGCTTAAAATAGAGTATGATAAAAATGGTTTTAATATCACGCGCGGGATTGATAACTTATGGAAATACTGTCGCAAGAAACTTTCCGGACCCGGATTTGCCGTCAACATTCCTGTTGAAATATCTCCGTTGGCGAAAAGAGACGCGAACAATCCCAAATTAGTTCAGAGATTTTGGCCAATCATCGCGGGAAGCGAACTTGGCAATGGTTTTAGCGAATTAAACGATCCTATTGATCAAGCGGAAAGATTTTCTGAACAAGTCGCGTTAAGAGAAGCGGGAGACGAGGAAGCTCAAATGTTTGATGAAGATTTTGTTGAAGCGCTTGAATATGGAATGCCGCCAACAGCGGGTTTTGGCGTTTCAGAAAGATTATTCGCGTTTTTAATGGATAAGCCGATAAGAGAATGCCAAATTTTTCCGTTGATGAGACCATTGAAGTAAACGGATGGACATGGATTGAGAACCTGCCTTCGCCCTTCGATAAACTCAATGTTACGGCAAGGCGAGGCGAATTTTCACGGATCACGGATGTAGGGACGGTGCCTTGCTCGCCTCGCTGAGTCGAAGCGGGCGCCCGCTCTCGTGGAAGAAAGTAAAAATAGGGTACTTCATAGAGTACTCTATAG
>CAZUBR010000012.1:0-8499 GCA_964618965.1 uncultured Candidatus Saccharibacteria bacterium
CTATAATTCTGATCAGGCGACAGAAAAATTCCAGAAACATTATCTATTTGAATCATGGGGACACTCTTTTCCTTCATGACGCGAAAAAATTCATCGCATAATTTATTATCACAAGTTTCATTGGAATAAATCATTTGATTAATTTTGAATTCGCTGTTTTTAACAATCTCCAAAAACCCATTGAAATGATCATCATGATTGTGCGTTAAAATCGCCAATTCAATATCTCTGTTAAATACCCCCATGTATTGATCCAGTTTATCAATTACTGAACGATCGGGTCCGCCATCAACCAAAATATCTTGACCAAAAGGAGTTTGAATTAAAGCGGAATCTCCTTGTCCAACATCAAAAAATATCACTTTTCCATCATATATTTTTTCTACCGCCCGCGAATGTTTAGTAAAAATTAGAAAAGCAATCAAACAAAAGAAAAACAGACTATAGATTATTTTGCGTTGTTTGCTCATGTTTAACGTGGAAAATTATTAAGGCAATTATTATGATATACGCGAACAGCATCCATTGCCATGAAAAAGATATTTCAAAAGACGCGATTGGAATTTTAGACATATATTTCAAAACCGATAGCATCGCTCCGGATATTTCTTTGTATGGCAACCATAAAATTCGCGAGATAACGTTTGGAAAAAAGAAAAAGAAAAGCGGAACAATCCCTAAAATCATAACAATGGGAATTATCGGAACAACAATTAAATTTACGAAAGGAGCAATAACCGACATTATCCCGAAGTGATATATGGCAAGAGGAAGAGTAAAAATTTGAGCGGATAAAGAGACTATAAAAAGACTTTTTGCTTTTAACGGATTCGGCCAATTTTGAGTCAATTCTTCAAGGATTGGCTGAAGAAAAAGAATACCCGCCACGGCCATAAATGATAATTGAAATCCAGCGTCGTATCTTAAAAGCAACGGGTTTATCAAAAGCATTATTGCCGCCGTAAAAGTGAAAGCGTTTTTCGCGGAAGAGACTCTTCCAATTTTTAACGCCAGCAAAACCAAAAATCCCATAATTCCAGCCCTTACGATTGAAGCGGAAAATCCAATGATCGCGGCATATCCGAGAATCGCTAAAATAATTCCCCAAAATATCTGTTTTCTGGATAATCCGATTGATGACAAAAAAATAAACAATAAGCCAGAAACGATTGAAACATGCATCCCTGACACGGCAATAACATGGCTTGTTCCAGTTATTGAAAAAATTTCTTTCCAAAATTCTGAAATGTTGTTTTTATTTCCTAACAAAATTGCCGATAAAAAGCTCGCTTCTATTCCTGAAATTGATTGTTGAATTTTTTCCTGAATAGATTGCTTTAGTTTGATCATCGCGCTAGTCATGTTCGCGCTAGAATTTTTTTGTAATACGCTAATACTTGGATAGAAACTGACAGCTTGAATATCATGTCTCAATAAATATCCCTGCCAATCAAATCCATCAAATTCTTCCGGCATTCTTATCTCTCCCGATATTTTTAATTGATCTCCATAATGATATTGGGGAAAAGTATCCGTTCTGACTTGTAAATTTCCGCTTGTTTCGTTAATTCTGATCGTAAGATTAGTGTAAGTTAATCTTACGTCCGGTTCTTTGATAATGGTCCCGATTACATCACTGACATTTTTATTAGCCAAAAAAACAACGTTATCGTCTTTAATGTTAAACGCTCTGTCGCATCTAATAATTCCCGCCAAAAAACACGCCAAAAAAACAAAAACCGCGAACATCTCGCGGTTTATGAACACTCCAGCGATTGATATTAAAACCAGAATTCCTATCAACATTATTACCCACCATTGAATAATCGCGAAGGAAGAAACAGATATTCCGATTACGAACGAAAGAACAGACCAGAAAAATATTTCGGCTTTAGTCATGAATCTCTATGATCTTATCAGTCGTCTTTAGACCTCTTTTAACGCGAAAACTACTTTTTGAAACATGAAAAAAGGCAGACAACAGTTTGATCGCCGAATCATTAGCCTGCCCTTTTTGAGGTTTTTTTGAAGTAAAGACTTTGAAAGTAGTATCGTCTATCCGTTCAACTTTATTCTGTTTTGCCCCCGCTGAAACTTTTACTTTGATAATCATAGTAAGCATAAGCCTCTCTCTCGGCCTCTCTCCTAATTAAGAGAGGGGAGTTATTCTTCTATGTATTGTTATATTTTTTTACTTCGCTTTTTCCACAATTTCTTCCATGCTTGGCAACCCGTTTCTCCACGACGCGATTTCTTGTTCGTTTTCATCAACGATAACAATTGTTGGAACTGCCATGATTCCAAACAATTGAGCCTCGGCCAACCCCTCTGCTTCATTGATACTTAATATCTGAACGTTTTGTCCAGACTCTTTCAACTTTTCCCCCATAGTTTTCGCCGGTGGACAATTCGGACACGTTATAGACGTAAAAATCTTGATCGTTTTCATTGAAATGTCAGTTAAAAATTATAAACTATATTCTATGCCTTTTCAAAACCACTGTCAATTTACCTGATTTCCACCTCTTCCACAAACCCCTGCAAACTTTTTTTCATCATTTCTAAAATTTTATCATCATACGGTTTTTTCTTCTCCCAAGCAGGATCTAAAGCGATTAATGGTCTAAATTGCTGTAAAACGACTTTCTCCGCGCCTTTTATCTGTTCGCCAATTTTTTCAATATTTTCCAACAATACAACATCTGGAGCAACGGTTATCCTAAACTCATATTCTAATCCTGATCGCGTTATTATTTTCACGGATTCAGAAATTTTGCCAATCAGATTTTCAGGACACTTAAGTAAATTCTGATATTGATCAAACGGAGCTTTGACGTCCATGGCAAGAAAATCAACTAATTTATTCTGAATTAAATTCGCGAGCATTTCTGGGTTCGTCCCATTCGTCTCTATCATAATCCCTAATTTACCATCAGACAAATTAATTTCTTTTATTTTCTGAAATAATTCCGGCAAATCGCGATTCAACGTCGGTTCTCCTCCCGTAAAACACACCGCGTCAATCCAATCTTTTTTATCTCTAATTTTATTCAACAGTTCGTCTTCGGAAATTTTATCTGTTTGTTCCAATCCAATAACAAGATCTTTATTATGACAAAAGGGACATCTCAAATTGCACCCGCCGGTAAAAACTACTGAGGAAATTTTTCCCGGCCATTCTATCAATGAAACTGGCAAAATTCCTCTTATATCAACCATTATTCTTGAAAAATCCTTGATTAGCTGTTTTGTTTCTATCTCTTAATTCGGCGACCTTGCCTTTATTCCACATGCTTACTCTTGAAAAATATCCCGTCACCCTAGTAATGACATCCAAATTAGAGGAACCGCAATATGAACAATTATCTTGTATCCCTCTAATAACTCTGCCACACTCATTGCACGCGGTAAATTCCGGAGAAAACGCGACTTGATCATTAGTAGTGTTATAAAATATTTTCTTTACCAGATTAGCGATACTTCGCGCGGATGGTTTTGCTTCTCCGAGCCAAATATGCGAAATTGATCCCGCCTCAATGAGCGGATGCATTAAACCTTCTTGACGCGCTCTCTCAATAGGATCCATATCAGCTCCGACATTAAGCAACGTTGAATTAGTATAGTAGATTTCACCCGTATCTATGTTCCCCTGAACCACTTGCGCGGTTTCATACGGATACCATTTGAGATCAAGTTTCGCGAAACGATAAGCTGTCGTCTCGGCGGGCGTTTGTTCAAGAACAAATTTCATTTTATACTGTTCGGAAAGTTTTTTTGTGACCAAATTCATGTGAGCGATAACTTTTATCCCAAATTTCAACGCTTCTCTTGACTCATGCATTTCTTCTCCCATGTGAGCTTTAACCATCTCATTGAGCCCAACCATTCCTATCAAATGAGACGCTTTATTAATACGATAATATGGTCTGCCATCTCTCTTGATTGACAAAAATCCTAATGGTCCCGCGGTTTTCATATTTAGCAGATATTCCATAAAAAGATGTTTTTGCCTGTGAGCTTTAACAACTAATTCCATGACACGATTAATTTCAGTAAAAAGCGCTTTTTCATCTTTTTTCGCCTTGTAAGCGATTCTTGGTAAATTGATTGTAATGTTTTGAATCGCTGAATATCTCATTTTCCACGGTTCCAAAGCGTCTATAAGATCATCTGGTTCAAGTTTGAACGCTAAACGACAACATTGAGAAATCTTCGCGGTTTCTCCTCTATCAAAAACAAAATATGTGTTTCCTTTATCAGCGGCCACGTCAGACGCGAATTCAAGAAATTTTTCGTGTCCTTCAGTTCGGAAAAACTTTTCCGTTATGTGCAACAGCGGCTTTGGGAAAAAGAATGGACGCCCCACAGCGTCTCCCTCCTTATAAACTTCAAACAACGCCCAAATAAATCTTTGCGCTTCTTTTTCGTATTCCGCGTACGTTTTCCCCGTAAATTTTCCCCCCGGTCCAATCGCTTTAACTTTTTCAAAATGTTTCGGCACTTCCCAATACAGGTTAATATCAGAAAAGATCGCTTGTCCGCCTCTCGCGACAGACTGCTGGGAAAATTCAAAAATAAGCATCTGCGCGAGTTGTTTAATTTCCGTATCCGATTTTCCTTCCAAGTATGGAGCAAAAAATAAATTGACCGCGTCCCATCCAATCGCTCCAGAAAAATGACATTGCAAAGCCGCGGAAAATTTTACTAAATGGGCCAAAAGTACCACTGGATTTTTCGCTGGCTTGGCCTGAGCGAGAGAAGAAGTTAAATCCAACCCAAACTTTTTAACATATTCAAGCGATTGACCCGAACAATATGGCCTATCTACCATTCCCAGGTCATGCAAATGTATTTCTCCGTTCGCGTGCGCGTCCGCCACATCGTTGGAGAAAACCACAAGCAACGCGTATTCTTTTTTCACTTGTTCCGCGAGCGTTAAATTTGTCGCTTCAGGACCATGCGGAACATTCGCGTTATCTCTATTTTTTTCAAGAATAATAATTTTACCCACATCATAAAGAGGAACTCCTAATCGTGTATACGCCTTTCTAACTCCTTCTAGACCCCTCTCAATAAGTTTCACGTTTACCAATTCTCTAATAAGCGGAGCGGAAACAAATTTCAGATTGTTTTTTTTAATGAAAGTTTCTACTTCATCCGCGATTTCTAACGCGACTCTGAGATCCGCTCCCGTTTCCTTTATTAAACTTTCAGAAATTTTTTCTTTGTCCCATTGGGAAATATCATCTTCGGAAGTTTTAACAAAAAGAGCCATGTCAGTAACATCTGTGATGAACTCTTTAGCAAATGGCAACTTTTTTTCTCTCTTTTCTATTGATTTTTCTACTATTTTTTCTTGTTGATTTTTTTGTTTGTTTTCCATATTGTTTTCAAGACAGACAAACACAGACGTAAAACAGATATTCATGGATTTGTGATCCGCGTTAATCTGCTTCTTATCTGTGCCGATCCGTTTTATTTTATTGTTTCATTTTCCTTCTGATAAAAGCGGGAATATCAAACTCATCCTCCTTAATAACATTTTCTTTTTGAAAATCAGAATCGTTTTGTTTATCCAATTCTTCAACTTCTTTCTTTGCTTCATGATTCATTGAATTCATATTTCTTTGCCCAATTGAATTATCAGAATATTTTCTTGTTGGCTCTGACTCATTCTCATCACTTTCCGCGTTTTTTATGTTATCAAGATTTTGAAAAGAGTTAATAATCGCTTCCTTTTTTCCTGAAGATCCGCGAGCCATTTCACGATTATCAAAACCCGTGGCAATAACTGTTATTTTTAACTCTCCCTTTTTCAAATTATTATCAATCACCGCCCCAAAAATAACCTTTGCTTCTGGATCAATAGATTCAGTAACAACTTTTGCCGCTTCATTGATTTCACTCATGGTAAGATCCGATCCACCATAAATATTGAATAACACTCCCTTTGCCCCATCAATCGCGACTTCCAAAAGAGGACTGTTAATCGCTGTTCGCGCCGCCTCTACCGCCCTTCCTTCCCCAACCGCGCTGCCAATTCCCATGAGGGCGGATCCCGCGTCCCGCATAACGGCTTTTACGTCCGCGAAATCAACGTTTACAATTCCGTTGATCGTGATTAAATCTGAAATCCCCTGCACCGCTTGTCTTAAAACATCGTCAACCACGGCAAAAGCGTCTATTAAACTAGTTTTTTTATCAATGATATCAAGTAATTTATCATTAGGAATCGTAATTAATGTGTCCACGTATTCCTTCAACCTTTGAAGCCCATGTTCAGCAACCGCGGAACGTTGCGTTCCTTCAAACCCAAAGGGCTTGGTCACAACTCCAACTGTTAAAGCCCCCGACTCTTTGGCAATTTCAGCGATTATTGAACTCGCCCCCGTTCCAGTTCCTCCCCCCATTCCAGCAGTTATAAAAACCATATCCGCGCCTTTTAAAAGCTGATGTATTTCTTCTCTGCTTTCTTCCGCCGCCTGTCTTCCAACTTCCGGATTCATCCCAGCGCCTAATCCTTTGGTGATGTTTTTACCGACATGAATTTTTTCCGGAATATTCGTATTATGTAAAGCTTGCGCGTCTGTATTAACCGCGATAAAATCAACTCCTTTGACTCTAGCGGATATCATTCTTCCTACCGCGTTTCCTCCTCCACCTCCAACGCCAATAACTTTTATCCTTGCGAATGATTCTACCTGTGGTTTTATTTCTGGCATAAATTATTACCCTTTCATAGCCCCAAAAAATGTGGCTGTTGATTAAGTATATACTTCTATTTCTGTCTCAACAAGGATTGACCCGTTTTTCATAATTCAACTTTTTTTGCCAAATCCGTCATTTTCCTGTGGACAAGTCCAACCTTTTGCGGACCGAACCCATAATCTATATGCATCCGTTTTTTATCTGTGTCAATTCGTTTTCTCTACGGCATAAAAATTTTAATCCATTTCCTAACTTTCCCTATGATCGCTTTTACGGACGTTGGTATGCCTCTAAAGATTTGTCTTTTACGCGAAATTTCTTCGGACGCAAAAAGCGCCAGTCCAACAGGAACAGCAAAAGAAGGATCGTCCGCTTTATCTATAACCCCTTTTAGATCGCGCGGAAAGCCAAGCTGAACAGGCAACTTTAGAACATCTTTAGCCAAATCAACGGCTCCGGGTACTTTGGACCCTCCCCCCGTGAGAACCGCTCCCGCCGGAAGAAGACGTTGATGTTTTATTTTCTTTAATTCTTTATCCACCAGATAAAATATCTCTTGCATTCTTGCTTCTATAATTTCCGCGACTTTTCTTCTTGGAATTATCCCATTTTCAGATGAATCAATTTTGGAAAGATCAACCTGATCTCTACGATTAATTTCTGATGGCAACGCGGAGCCAAATTCAATTTTAATTTTCTCAGCAACGTCCACGGATGTTCTTAACCCAATAGCTATATCATTAGTAATATGCGCCGCGCCAACAGGCAAGACGCTTAAATGTATCACTTCTCCGTCTTCAAAAATGGCTATGCTTGTTGTGCCAGCTCCGATATTTACAACAACCGCTCCTAAATCTTTTTGTCGTTTCGTAAGAACGGCCTTTGCCGCCGCCAAAGAAGTTGGGATAATCCCTTGGACATCCATACCAGTTTGAAAAATACATTTGGTTAAATTTTTAATAGTCGGGGTAGAACCCGTGATAATCATGGTATCCGCTTCTAATCGGACACCGTTCATTCCAACGGGATCTTTAATGTGTTTTTGCCCGTCAACTGAAAAACTTTTTGACACGACATGAACAATTTCCCTGTTTACCGGAACAGAAATTGTTTCCGCCGCGCTCAAAGCGCGAGATACATCATCCGGACTAATTTCTCCATCCGCGCGGGAAACAGCCACTACTCCTTTGCTTTCCATAACTTTTAGATGCGTCCCTCCTATATCCACAAACGACCTATCAATAGGGATACCCGCGATACGTTCAGCAAGTTCTAAAGCAGAGACAATTGATCCTCCGACTTCTTCTAAATCAGCAACAACATCGCGTTTCATCCCTACGATAGGAGAAGAGCTCGCTCCAATAATACGCAAATTTTCTCCAAACGCGTGTTGCATAACAACAACTTTAATAGTTGTTGTCCCTACATGAAGCCCTACTATTGTTTCTCCCGCCATTGTTTAGTTGCTTAATTGTTTAATTTCTCTAATCTTTTTTCTTCTTCTCTCATGATCGCGCGGTCACTCCGCTCAATATGATCATAACCTAATAAATGCAGAATAGCATGTATCAAAACACCTTCTAAATCGTTCTGAAAATGTTCGCCACGTTGCTTGATTACATTTGGAGCTATGACAATCTCTCCTAAAAATCCATCTTCATTTCCTTCAAAGGATAAAACATCCGTCACTTTATCTTGATTCCTATATTTTTTATTCAAACCACGGATAGTGTCATTTTTTACAAAAACAACGCTTAATTCATATTCATTTATTTTTTTTTCTTTTAAGAC
>CAZUBR010000013.1:0-8475 GCA_964618965.1 uncultured Candidatus Saccharibacteria bacterium
GACAGGGCATAAGGTATTGATAATCGTAATTCTGTAATCGGAAGCATGGATATTACGATCATCTTTATGACATTAATCATTTTCTCCTCTTTCTATTTTTACGTCTCTTAACGCTTTTGCCGCGTCCTTTGGAAGAATCGGAATGATTTCCATTCTTGCCCCTTTTTCAAATCCGGCTTCCACGGAAATTTTAGGGAATATTTCCAAATGCCAATGATAATGTTCATAACTTTTGCCATCGCATGGAGCGGTATGAATAAAATAATTGAAAGCTATATTATCTAAAGCAAGCTCTAAACGAGTGAGCGAATTTTTCAAAGCGTCCGCTAATTCCATTTTTTCGCTTTCAGAAATTCTTTCAAAATATGATTTATGATCCTTTGGATAAATGCGAATCTCGGATGGAACCCTAGAAACAAAAGGAACAAGAACAACAAAGTCTTTATTTTCATAGACTATTCTTTCCTTTTCATTCAACTCCCACTCAATCATTACGCAATGAGGACATTTCTTATTCTTTTGATAAAATCTATATGACCCAGCAAGACTATTTTCTATGTCTGGATCAACAACCGTTAGCGCCATTAGTTGAGAGTGCGGATGTTCAATTGACGCTCCCGCTTTTTTACCAAAATTATGAAAAATAGATATGTAATTAATAAACTTCTTATTCATTAAAGCTAAATATCTGTCTTGGTAAGCGCTAATAATTTCTGTAACCTCCGCTTTTGAAAGAGAGGGAATATGACGATCATGATCACGGGTAATAATAACCTCATGAAATCCCGCGGCGTTCATTACGGAAAATGGACCAACTTGTCGTTGTTCCAACGTTTCATAATTATCTAACGATGGAAATTTATTCGGGATAACCACTAAACTCCATGTTCCGTCAGGCCTTAAATACTCTAAAACAGGTTTTTCCTGATTTGTCTCTTCCAAATGGCAAAACGGACACATAGGCAACTCTTTGTGCCTCTTCATTCGCTTAGGAGCCATAATTACCCAACTACCGCCCACAATATCTTTACGTAGTTCCGCTCCCGTACTGCCTCTTTTTTTTATTTTTATTATTGACATAAAATACACAAATTAACGCGAATCACAAATTTGATATTATTTATATTTCCCAACTATTATGTTCCACTTAATCTTCATTAGTTCTATCAATGTTGTAATTGCTCCTTTGATCGGACGAACACGGCTTTCCGCCCTATTAAACCAACTCACTGGGGTTTCTTTGATTTTCAAATTTTTTCTCTGCGCGATCGCCAATGCTTCTATGTCCCACCCCCATCTTTTGATTCTCAACCTCGGGAAAATTATGTTCGCGGACCTTGATGAAAAACACTTAAATCCGCATTGCGTGTCGCTAATTCCTGAAACTGCCATTATCCTAATAATTAGGTTAGCTGATTTTGCCAACATTATTCTATAAAATGGCTGTTCCAATTTAACATTTTCGCCTCTTCCTCCTTTCGCGCGAGATCCAATAACAATATCATATCCTTCTTTGAAAAACGGCAAAAATCCATTAATTTCTTCAATAGGTGTTGAATTGTCCGCGTCAGCCATCAATCTATACTGTCCTTTTGCCTCAAGCATTCCTACTTTTACCGCGTTTCCTTTTCCCTGATTTTTGTCATAACTCACAAGACGAAAATTTTTCACGATTTTTTCAAGATTAAGCCCTATCTCTTTGGTCTTATCCAAAGAGCCATCATTCACGACAATAATCTCGTAGGTCCATCCCTTTTCAGAAAAGAATTTATCAAATTTCAAAATTGAATCAGATAATATTTTCTCCTCATTATATACGGGTATCACGACTGAAAGAAAAATATTGTTTTGACTTGTATCCATGTTCTGAATTAAAATGTTAAGCTCTTTATGTCTTTAATTTTATCACAATGACTGATATAATACAAACATAATAGTATGTTTTATCTTCTGCCACGTCGCGAGAAAAAGAATAAAAACGTTATTTTAAGGATATTTTTCTCCGGATTGGTTTTTTTTGTCATCGTAGGATTATCCACAGCCCTTCTAATTACGCGCGCGATATTTGGAATATACAGATATTATACGCGAGACATGCCCGATGTTAGTTTATTAGTAAGATGGAATCCTCCTGAAACCACTAAGATAACGGCAAGCGATGGGACATTGCTTTATGAGCCGCATGGGCAAGAAGTTAGAACCAAAATTTCCATAAACAATATCCCCGAACATTTAAAAAACGCTTTTGTCGCGATAGAAGATAAACGATTTTGGGGACACAGGGGAATAGATCCGACAAGAATTTTAGCCTCCGCGATTCATGATATTAAAAATCCAGATGATCTGCAGGGAGCGTCAACAATTACTCAACAACTCGTGCGAAACTGTCTCTTGAGTACCGAACAAACTATTAAAAGAAAAATACAAGAAGCTGTTTTGTCTTATTCGCTGGAAAAAAACATATCAAAGATTCAGATATTAGAATTATATTTGAATCAAATCCCATTTGGATCTAATCTTTACGGTATAGAAACCGCCTCCCAGAGATTTTGGGGGAAAAGCGCTCAAGATTTGGATTTAGCGGAAAGCGCCATTTTGGCGGCCATTCCCAAAGCAACCACCGCGCTATCTCCATACGAAAACAGAGAAGCGCTAATAGAAAGACAACATCTTGTTCTTGACGCTATGGTTGAACAAGGATACATAACTTGGCAAGAATCAAACGACGCGAAGAAAAAATTTATTATATTCAACAAACCCGATTATCCTATTCTCTTTCCTCACTTTACCATGTTGGCGCTACAAACAGCGCAAGAGAATTTTGGAAATGATGTGGTAAAAAATTCCGGACTATATATTGAAACAACATTGGATGTTGGAATACAGAAATTGGCGGAAGAAGCGTTGCGAGAAAATTTATCTCGCGTAAAAAGATTGGGGGGATCTAACGCGGGATTAGTCGCGATTGAAACTAAAACTGGAAAAGTTTTAGCAATGGCGGGATTATTAGATTTTTGGGATCATGATAGCGGACAATATAATCCAGTTTTAGCAATGCGTCAACCCGGATCAACATTCAAACCATTGGTTTACGCGACGGCTTTTGATCTTGAACAATTAACTCCCGACAGCATAGTTTTGGACAACTACATTAATTTTAATGGATACAGCCCCAATAATTTTGATTATGCTTTTCACGGAAATATTACGGTTAGACACGCTCTCGCTAATTCATATAATATCCCGGCCGTGAAAACGTTGCATGAAATTGGCATGAACGCTTTTTCAGAAAAAATGGCGCGACTTGATATCAACATAAAAAAAACCACCGGTTTATCCGCCGCGCTTGGCGCGGAAGCGACTTCTTTGCTAAATATGACTGCCGCTTTCGCGAGTTTCGCGAATAATGGAAAGTTCAATACCCCATCCACGATAGAAAAAATTACAAACAAAAATGGAGACATTGTTCAGGAATTTACGTTAAAAAATGTTCCCGTGTTTTCAGAAAAAGCCGTTGAAATGTTAACTTCCATTTTGAGCGATTATGACGCTAGATCTGAAACTTTTGGAATTTCTCGTCATCGTCTTGAGCTTGACGACGCGCCCGTGGCCGCCAAGACAGGCACTACCGATGGAAGACGAGACGCGTGGACGATTGGATACACGGCAGATTTAGCCTGCGGGGTCTGGGTTGGAAATAATGACAATTCCTCCATGGGGAATAAAGCGGAAGGAATCAGCATAGCGGCTCCTATTTGGAAATATTTTATGGAGAAAGCGACAAAATTAGAAAGTTTATAAAGTTAAAATCTATCTTTATTCCAACAAATTAACTTGTGCGTTCTATGTTCGCGTGTTAAAATGTTTACATGAACGATGTTAATTTAATTTTCAACACAATCTTTCCTCCCAAATTTTTTAGTTTTTTGAAAACAACGGGGGTTTTTTTATTGGCGGTTCTTTGGATTTTTTCTGTTTCGTTTGTCGCGAAAGATCTTTCCAAGCGAACAAAAGATAATTTTATTAAGTGGCTTTTTGCAATCACGACAATCGCGCTTGGACCTGTTGGATTTGTAATTTATTTAATTGTCCGTCCGGGAATGACTTTGGCAGAGAAGAATCAGTCGCTCTTGGAAAGTAGCATGCTTGTAAAAGAATTTGAAAATAACACGTGTTCGCGATGTTCTTGTTTGATAAAAGAAGATTATTTATTCTGTCCTTCATGCGCCGCTAAAATCGCTTCAAGATGTCCTAATTGCGATAAAATAGTTAGACTTAATTGCAAAGTTTGCCCGTATTGCGGGACAAAATCTACGTAGATATTTACGCAGGGGCGTTCACGAATCGCCCAAACTCCTCAATATTCAGTTTGAGCCCTTGAATTTTTAGAATAACTGATTTGCCTTGAAATTCACTTTGCGTTTCCACACTTTGGATTTTATCTTTTGTATAAATAGTTTTTTCCGCCAAAACCTTTTTGAATTTGAACCCAGTTTCTTTTGCAATGTTCTGCAAAATTGATTCAACACGCTCCTTACGCAACGCAACAAAATCTTCGTTAAAATAATGTTCTGTTATTTGGTTTCCCATAATTTTCTCCCTTGCCCTGCATAACTTTTTTGACCACAAGCAATAATAGTGCTATAATTTTCACTGACAACAATGTAGCATATTGAAACGGTTCGGCTGTTAGAACTCTGACAGCCTGGATGATAAAAGACAGCTACACGATCTCCCACCGGTGCCTGCCAAAAACATAAAATGTCGGCACCGGAAGCATGGGACTAACAGTCCTTTGAAAAAGGAATAATAAAATGAAGATTGAAATTGAATTATTAGCAAGTATTCTTGAGGTAAAGCCCCCGGATTTGGAGAAATTAATTAATCTTTTTGATGATCCTAGTTTCCATCCTTACATTGCACGCATTAGAAAAAAACAACACGGAAAAGGTATGAGATTTTTACATATTCCCAATTTTACCCCGTTGAAAATAACACAGAGATGTATAAATAATTTTATCGCACGCTACCAAGATGTTCCGAATGAAGTATTTGGTTTTTCAGGAGGGACGCTACAAGATGCAATAAGTTTTCATTTGAAATCCCAATACTTTTTATCTATGGATCTAAAAAATGCTTTTAGGTCAGTCAGAGAAAATGCGGTGCAAAAGGCTTTTTGGAAATTGTCGGAAATACAAATAATGCCCGGTAAAGATAAACTTACACAGGAAATGCTAAAATTGTTAGTTTTGTTAACAACTTATCGCGGAACTCTTCCACAAGGTACTCCCAGCAGTCCTCGTATCTTTGATCTTGTGTTCTCCCCTGTAGATAAAGAAATATCCGATTTTTCTGAGTCCCAAAGTGTTTGCTATACCCGCTACACAGACAACCTGCTTTTCTCATCAAATAGTTGTATGAAGAGATATACTAGTGAAATAGTTAATATAATTCAGCGAGGGGGATTTACCCCTCACAAAATTAAAATTCATAATCCGAATCCGAAATGTTTCACAAAAATTTTAGGATTTAACGTGAAGGACGGCCGGCCCCACAACACAAAAGCCAACAAAAAAAAGTTGCGAAAAAAAATTCATCATTTAGAGTGGCTGTTGCAGAATAAATCACTTGCCACCGATATCAAGGGGGCGTGGAGTCGTCTGCAGGGATTTACTTCTACGATGGTTTATGAGGAATCGCTTGAAGGAACTCGGCGGAAAGTCCGCCAAATGCAGAAGGAGCTTTAACAAAAAAAGCTCCTTTTATCGTACTTAAACAGAAAGGGCGAAAACATGGTTTCGCCCCTAAATCTAAACAAACGAGAGCAACTGTCTATCTCCATCCGTTGATTTTGCCAAAACAAGCAAAAGATTGCTTCAATAATTTCTACAACAACGGCGCGATGATCAATGCCACGATTGCCATTAATTTTAATAAGATATTTAACGATGGACCCGCGGTATCTTTGAATGGATCTCCAACGGTATCTCCCACAACCGCGGCTTTATGAGCGTCCGAACCCTTGCCTCCAAAGTGTCCCGCTTCAATATATTTTTTAGCGTTATCCCACGCTCCCCCGGCATTGGACATCATGACCGCCATCAAAAATCCAGTGACAACAGACCCAGCGAGCAGACCAGCTAACGCTTCAGACCCGATAAAAAAACCAACGGCAACAGGAACTATAACGCATAAAACGCTTGGAATAACCATCTCTTGAAGAGCCGCTTTCGTGCTAATGTCAATACATTTTGAATAATCCGGTTTCGCGGTTCTTTCCATAATACCAGAAATTTCCTTAAACTGACGACGAACTTCTTCAACCATTTTCACCGCCGCTCTTCCGACGGATTCCAACGCGAATGAACAGAACAAAAATGGCATTAAGCCGCCCAAGAAAAGTCCGATTATAACTTTATGGTTAAAAAGATTTATCACGGAAAGATTCACCGCTTCTCCGTAGCTAATCATTAAAACTAACGCGGTGAGAGCGGCCGCCCCAATCGCGAAACCTTTTCCGATGGCGGCGGTAGTGTTTCCAACGGCGTCAAGTTTCTCGGCTCTTTCTCTAATTTCTGGTCCCATACCGGACATTTCCGCGATGCCAGCGGCGTTATCAGCGACTGGACCGTAGGTATCGGTAGCCAAAGTCATTCCTAAAGTTGAAAGCATACCAACCGCGGCAATGGAAATTCCGTAAATTCCTCCCCACATATACGCGAAAAATATCGCGGCTGAAATAATGAGAACGGGAATAATAGTGCTAGATAAACCTAACGCGAACCCCGCGATGATGTTAGTCCCAGCTCCACTCTGCGCGGAACGAGCGACTTTTTGAGTCATGCTATACGAATCAGACGTAAAATATTCCGTGATCAATCCAATTGCCAACCCAGCAAAAAGTCCCACCAAGAAAACATAGAAAACATTCATCGTAAATCCCAGATATTTAATCAATCCGTATGAAACGATCGCCATCAAAATTGTTGACCCCCACACTCCGCGATTGAGAGCTTTCTGTCCAGAATCTGAATTCGCGGAACCGAGCTTAACAAAAATGTTGCTAATTAAGCTTACCGCTATTCCTGTCGCGGCAAGCATCATTGGAAGCATTACTCCCTCTGTTCCACTTGGAATAACAACAGCTCCGATCACCATGGCGGCAATAATACTGTCCACGTAACTTTCAAAAAGATCCGCTCCCATTCCAGCGACGTCTCCAACATTATCTCCAACATTATCGGCAATCGTGGCGGGATTTCTTGGATCATCTTCTGGAATTCCCGTCTCAACTTTTCCGACAAGATCGGCTCCAACGTCCGCGGCCTTTGTAAAAATTCCGCCTCCCACGCGCGCGAATAAAGCAACGCTGGACGCTCCAAACCCAAATCCATAAATTACGACAGGATCTTTTAATATGATATAGAGAATAGCGATTCCTAGAAGTCCTAAACTAACAACGCTCAACGCCATAACGCTTCCGCTGTTAAAAGCGGTGTTTAATCCCGACTTAAAATCTTTTTGCAAATTTTCCGCCGTGCGAACATTGGCTGACGTGGCAACGCGCATGCCAATTTGTCCGGAAAGAGCGCTTAATATAGCTCCAAAAACAAATGAAATCGCTAAAGGCAAGCCTATAAAATAGTAGAGTAATCCGAAAACTATTAAGATAAAAACCGCTAAAACACGGTATTCTCTGTTCAAGAAAGCAATCGCCCCTTTTTGGATAATCTGGCTAATTTCTTTAGCTTTTTCCGATTTAACGACTTGACTTTCAATTTTCCACGCGAGATACCCCGCGAAAATTAGAGCGATCATCGGTATAATCAGAATAAACAAAATTTGTGGCATATTGTTGTGTTAATAATTATCTTTGCCCTCGCATGGTATTGTAGCTAATATCTATTTTCTTGTCCACATTGACATATTATTAAATTAATTAGGGCAGGAATTTTATCCTGCCCTAATTTTTATTGATAGCTGATTAAATTATATCACAAGCTATGTTCAACCTGAAATAACTTGCCAAAAAAATCTTAAAAATAATAAAGAAATTTTTGCCCGCCCTCGCTTTGGACGCCGACGGAATTTGTGCCAGTTGAAAACTGGCGCGCCGCATTAAATTTTTACTTTCGCATACAAATTTTTCTGAAAAGCAAAGAATATTGAGCGAATACTATCCACACTACCAAGTGATTGTTCTGCGTTTGCGATTGCGTGATATTTCAAATTGATTAATACCGGCAATTTTTCTTCGTCCAGCTCTTCCACTCCTTTTTCTTCGTATTTAGACAATACAAAATCCAAAAAATCTTTTTGTTTTTCATCCAGTCCTTTAAAAATTTTGTCTTTTGATTGCTCCACTCTTTGTGTTCTGGAAATTGGCTGTGTTAAAAATGATACATAAGTCAAAACATCAAAATGGCGGGTACCCATTTCATTTGACACATTCTCCACGCTCCAATTGATATTGCC
>CAZUBR010000014.1:0-7612 GCA_964618965.1 uncultured Candidatus Saccharibacteria bacterium
TTCCAGAATCGCGTTCGTTAAATAGTCTCGTGATTTTTCATCGTTCAACGCCTCCAACGCTTGTCTTCTTTTTTTGTAGATCACGTCTCTTTGCTTGTTCATCACATCATCATATTCCAAAACATACTTTCTAGTATCAAAGTTATATCCTTCAATTTTTGCTTGCGCGCTTTCTATTGAGCTGCTGATGATTCTATTTTCAATTGGCTGATCTTCTGGAAATTTGAATTTGTCCATAATACTTCTCATTCTGTCCGATCCAAAAACTCTCATTAAATCATCATCTAAAGAAACAAAAAATCTGCTTTCCCCTGGATCCCCCTGTCTTCCGCTTCTTCCTCTTAACTGATTATCAATTCTTCTCGCTTCATGCCTCTCTGTTCCAATAACAAAAAGTCCTCCCGCTTTCTTCGCTTCGTCGCTTAATTTAATATCCGTCCCTCGCCCAGCCATATTTGTCGCGATAGTTACCGCCCCCGACTGCCCGGCTTTCGCGATAATCGCCGCTTCTTTTTCATGATTTTTCGCGTTCAGAACTTCGTGTTTAATATCAAATTGCCTTAACATATCGCTCAATATCTCAGATTTTTCAACAGAAATTGTACCCGCCAAAACCGGTTGTTTTTTCTTGTTACATTCTTGAATTTTTCTCGCCACCGCCATAAACTTCCCCTTTTCCGTCTTATAGATACTATCTGAACGATCTACTCTGACAACCGGCTTATTGGTCGGAATTGACACAACGTCTAACCCATAAACTTTAATAAACTCTTCGGCGTTAGTCGCGGCTGTTCCCGTCATTCCCGCTAATTTTTCATAGAATCTAAAATAATTCTGGAATGTAATTGTGGCAAGCGTCTTGCTCTCCTTGCGAACTTCTAATCCTTCTTTTGCTTCAATCGCTTGATGCAATCCTTCGCTGTATCTCCGCCCGGGCATTAGTCGTCCAGTGAAACTATCCACTATAATAATTTCCCCATCCTTTATAACGTAGTCTTTGTCACAATGAAAAAATACTTTTGCTTTGATTAGTTGATCAATGGCATGCTTCCACTCTAAATTATCTCCTTCAAATTCTTCAAACAATCCATTTATCCCTAAAGCTTTTTCACATTTATCTTGCCCTTCCTGCGTTAAAAGAGCGGATTTTTTTTCTTCGTTCGCGACAATATCGTATCCTTCTCCCAAATCAGCATGAAATTTCTTTGCTTCCGATTCCTCTATATTGGTGACGAATCTGACTTTTTTAAGCAACGGCAAAACTTGTTTAGCTACCATGTCATACTTACTGGAAGATTCCGTATCGGGAGCGGAAATAATAAGAGGCGTTCTCGCTTCGTCAATTAAAATACTGTCCACTTCATCAACTACCGCGAAATGATGTTTTCTCTGACTCATTTGCGAAGCATCAAGGACAAGGTTGTCCCTCAAATAATCAAATCCAAATTCATTGTTTGTCCCATAAGTAATATCGCACGCGTATGCCTCTCTTCTTGAAATTGGTCTTAAATTTTCCATTTCAACAGACACCTCATTTTGATCAGGTTCGGTTTGAGGATCAAAAATAAAAGCGCAATCATGTTGAATGCACCCTACGGATAACCCTAATTTATGGTAAATTGGCGACATCCAGTTCGCGTCGCGTCTTGCCAAATAATCGTTAACCGTAATCAGATGCGCGCCTTCCCCTTCCAAAGCGTTAAGAAAAATCGCGAATGTCGCGGCTAAAGTTTTTCCTTCTCCAGTTTTCATTTCAGCAATTCCGCCTTCATGCAAAACAATTCCTCCAATCAATTGAACATCAAATGGACGTAAACCAACCGTTCTTTTTGAAGATTCCCTAACAAGCGCGAAAGCTTCCGGTAAAATTTCATCAAACGCCGTCCTTTTGAAATCGCGAAGATTTTTTTTCAATTTCAATTTATTATCCTGATCAATCGTATTTTCAACCTGTTTTTTCAATTCTTCTATTTTTTGATTCATTCCCTCTAATCGTTTTCGGAGTTTATCCTTGAGCGCGAGAGAAATTTTTTTAAGTTCATCGTCTGATTTTTTTTCAAATTTAAGCTCAAGCGCGTTAATGCTATCAACTCGTGGCTGGTAATATCTAAGAAGTTTTTTTTCGGATTTACCGAATATTTTATTTATCAGAGACATAAATCAACCCGTATTTTCCGCTTTTCCGTTTATACAGAATCGCGTTTTTATTAGTCTTGGAATCAATAAACGCGTAGAAGTCATGTCCTAACCGATTCATCTCTTGAATTGCTTCATCTTCGTTTATTGGTTTCACTATGGAAAAGTTCTTTCTTTTAACAATATCATTCGCCGGAATACGATGTTCTTCTCCAATCCATGGAAATATTTTTTCCGCCATTGAACGCATCACGAATTTGAACGCTCTTCCATTTTTCTTTAATATAGTAGTTTGTTTTTCTTTGTAAGCTTTTGATTGTTTTCTGATTTTTGGAACCAATAAATCTATGACTTCTTTGAAGTCGGATCCGGATTCTTCAACGCGAATCATTTCTCTTGGAACATGCGCCGTAAGAATAACTTTTTTTGTTGCTTCCCCGCGCGTGTGATGCGGATCAACTTCAAATTCAATTCTAACCTCTGTTAATTTTTTACAGTATTTAAGAGCTTTAAGAAATTTCTTCTTCGCGTATTTTTTAATATTAGCGTCTAACTCCACGTTCTTCGCGTAAAATTGTAAATTCATTTAAATATTATTTTAATAATTATAGCTTAAACATACCATTTTATAATGGTTTACGAAAGACTTGACACATTAATTTATTCTCCTATCTTCAAAATCAATTCCGCTATCCTCCGCGCCGCGTCAGGACGAGCTAATTTCTTCGCGTTTTCACCCATGAATTTCGCCAAATTTGGATTTTCTAAAATTTTTCTGATCTCCATTAAAAACAAATTGGAAGTAAGATTCGGTTGCTCTATGACAACGCCCGCTCCCGCTTCTTTGAGAGTAAAAGCGTTTTCCCTTTGATGATTGCCCGGAGAATTATATATTGGAATAATAATAGACGGCTTACCGACTGCCATGATTTCCGCCAATGCGTTCGCTCCACCGCGAGTGATGATTAAATCGGCGCGAGCCAAAACATCTTTCATCTCCTCGCCAATAAATTCTACCGGATGATAACCGCCTTTTTCATAATCATCTCCTAAAATTTCAGACGCTGTTTTTTTAATCTCGCTCATATTTTTATGCCCTTTAACGATTTTATTCCCGCATTGGTGAATCGCGCTCGCGAATTTTATAAGCTCGGGCAGAATTCTCAAAACAGCTTCGTTTATAAAAGACGCGCCCGAACTTCCTCCCGTTATGAAAACTAACGGTTTATCTTTTCTCAAATTAAATTTTTTCTCGCATTCTTCCGCGCTTCCATTTAGCAATTCTTCCCTGACAGGATTCCCTATCAAAACAACTTTTTCTTTTTTGAAATACGCTCCAGCTTTATCAAACGCCACTATCACTATCTTTGCCATTTTCCCAATCACTAAATTGGAAAGACCTGGAATAGAATCGGATTCATGAGCGATAATTGGACATCTAAAAAACCATGACGCGAAAGCTCCGGGAAAACTCGCGAATCCACCCTTGGAAAAAACAACATCTGGCATAAACCAAAAAACTATCCACATTGATTGAATTATTCCCAAAACAAGCTTAAAAATATCGGTAAAATTTCTGAATGAGAGATACCTTCTAAATTTTCCGCAAGCGATATTTTTAACTTTAATATCTTCCGCCTCCAATAATGTCCGCGCGTTTTTATCAGCTAAACCAACGAATAAAAAATCAACTTTCTCTTTCGTCGTTGACTTTATCTTTTTCGCGACGGCGATTGATGGAATTATGTGTCCGTAAGTTCCTCCGCCTGTTAGTAATATTCTCATACGCTTATATTTTTAGAAATGTTAATTAATATACCGACTCCTCCTAACGACATCACTAATGATGAGCTTCCATAACTGATAAATGGCAATGTAATTCCAGTCAATGGCATCAAAGAAGTTATAGCGGCAATGTTTATAATCGCTTGAAAAATAATCCATGAAGTTATTCCGACTGCTAATAGCATCCCGAATTTGTCTGGAGCGTATTTAGCGATTCTAAATCCGCGCCAAGCAAAAATCCCGAATAAAACTAATATAACCGCTCCGCCAATTAGTCCAAGTTCTTCAGCGATAATCGCGAATATAGAATCGCCGATAGGTTCGGGAAGATAATTAAACTTTTGTCTGCTATGTCCAAATCCCATCCCAAAAATTCCACCTGATCCAATCGCTATAAGCGCTTGATTTATGTGATATCCGATTCCCTTTGGATCTATGCTTGGATCTAAAAAAACCAGAAAGCGATTCATCCTATACGGAGCCCATTTGATAAGTCCCCACAAAGCTCCCGCCAAACCCGTTATAAAAAGAAACATATGGCTGAAACGACCACCCGCGGTAAAAAACATCGTAATGGCTATCACCGCTATGATTCCCATTGTTCCAGTATCTGGTTGCTTCAAAAGTAGAATTGATACCGCGCATACAACAACTACAAACGGAATAAAAGATTTCGTAAAACTTCTCACTCCTTCCTTATCTTTTGATAACCATGCCGCCAAATAGATGATCATCCCCAATTTCACGAATTCAGACGGCTGAAAAGATAACCCCAATTTTATCCATCTTCGCGCTCCTCCAAATCCCGTCCCGATACCTGGAATAAAAACAAGGATCAACAGAAGAAATGACATAAACAAAAATACAGGAGCGATTTTTTTTAACTTTTTGTAATCTATTTTTGACATTATATAGCAGAAAGCTCCTCCTCCGATAAAACCAATAAAGAATTGGTGTTTGAAATAATAGTAAGGACTGCCAAATTGCTGAGTTGCCAAAACAACGCTTGAACTGGAAACCATAACAAGTCCCGTTAGAACAAGGATAGCGGTTACGATAATAAGCGGCAAATCATAATGTTTTTTCATAAAGTTCGTCCCAATAGGGCGATGACCATTCCCATGATGGACATAGCCGCGCTGATAATCCAAAATCTCATTACAACTTTTTCTTTAGTCCATCCTTTCAATTGAAAATGATGATGAATCGGAGCCGCCAGGAAAACTCTTTTTCCTCTAAATTTTTTAGACAATATTTGGATAATATCAGATACCGCCGTTAACAATGGCAGAAAAGCAATGAATGGAAGAGCAACCACGGAATCGGTAAGAAACGCTATAACGACTAGAGTTGTGGTTAAACCTAATATCCCAGTTTCCCCCAAATAAAATCTCGCGGGCGGAATGTTGAACCATAAAAACGCGAGAAGCGCTCCGGTGAGAACAACGCAAAACGCGGCTATATTTATTTGATTTCTAAAAAGAGCGATTCCCGCGTAGGCAGAAAAAGCCGACGCGAACACTCCGCCCGCCAATCCGTCTAAACCATCTATTGGAGTGCCGCCAAATAGCGCGATCATAACAAAAATAAACAAAGGAATATACCAACCGTTAATCACGACTTCTCCCATAAATGGAATATAAATTGAGCTCCAATCTAATTTGAAATAGAACCACAGCGCGCCTACTAATCCGATTATTATCACCGCGAATAAACGATACCAAACGCTAATTCCTCTTTTGCCCTTTATAACAAGAATATCATCAAGCAACCCTATCAGAGACGCGGCGATTAACGTGAAAAATGGCAACCAAGTTTGAGAACGACTTAAAAAATTCAATTTTTCAATCCAACCTTTCGTAAAAAAATTTGCTAATAAGGTGAAAAAACAAGTAATCACCACGACTGTAATCCAGATTAGCAAACCGCCCATTCTAGGCGTGGAAAATTCTTTTTCTCTATGTTCGTCGGTAAATAATTTTGGAGAATCATCGCCAATCGCGTCGCCTTTTCCCGAATTTTTTTTCCACGCTCGCCATTTGTAAAGATAATGAGTCAGTAGCGGCGTCCAAAGCATGGCAACAATAAAAGATAAAGACGCTAAGAAAAATATCTTCAGCGAATTGAATATAAGTTCGGTAGACATGGTAATTAAATTTAATTATTAAATATATTATAGTTCATAGTTCTCCTCAATCCAATTTAGAAGAGTTACCATTTCTCCGAATCTATCTTCCGATCCCAAAATAACAAAAATCATTTTTCTTTTTTCTTTCCCTAATTCAGCAACGACCACAAGTGTTCCCCCCGCTTCATTCGTAAAACCTGTCTTGCCTGAAATTATTCTTGAATCGCTAATAATCTGATTAGTGTTTTTTAAGCGGCGAGTTTTCCCATCCACGGACTCCGCGTCCATCTCGCTTTTCCCCAGGATACCCCAAATTTTAGATTCTTCAAACGTGCTATCCGCGATCTGCGCGATGTCAAAAGCCGTAGAAATATTTTTAGCGTTCAGCCCGGATGGTTCCACAAAATTGCTATCCAAAAGCCCAAAACTTTTTATTTTTTGATTCATCAATTCCGCGAAATCTTCTATATTGCCCGAAATTTCCAAAGCAATCTGCGTAGCGGCGTCATTGCTTGAAGAAATAAGCATAAGATCAATAAGATCTTTGGTAAAAAATTTTTCATTCACATTTAATTTCCCCGTCCCGCCTTCCGTGTCAATTGCCCGTTGGGAAATAATAATTTCATGTTTGGAAGACAACTTTTCTTCGGCGACCAAAGCCGTGATTATCTTGGATATGCTCGCTATCGGCATCCGTTCATGACTGTTTTTTTCAAGAATCACGTAGTCGGTTTCCATATCCATTATAATAGCCGACCGCGCGGAAATTTTTGGAGAGTCCGCGTCTGATTTTTTAGCTGGCAAGGGAACAAAATTAAAGTCCTTTTCACTTTCTTTTAATTGTAATTCATCGCAATCATCATTCTCGCAAACGGGCAATTCAATTAGCGTTCTGGCTTTCGCGAAAATTTGATTTTGGTCTACCTCAGAATTTCTATCTTCTATTCTGATTCCATCGCTTAAAGTGGCTTCCCGCTTTAAGGTTTCGCTGAAAACAGTTTTTTTTGATACGATTCCTAACGCTCCCCCAAATAACATTAGAGCGATTAAAACTATTTCCATGATTTATATTCAGGCAAATCCGCCTGCCTTTCTATCCCAAATCTCTTCAATAAATCCGGGGTAATTTTATAAAAATACGCTCCATCCTTATCTTTTCCAGACTGTTCAATCAATCCTCGCATCATTAAATTTCTCAAGGTAATAATAGAATTTACTCCTCTTTCTTCTTCTATTTGAGATCTAGATATCGGACCCTTATACGCGACTACCGCCAAAGTTTCTAGAGACGCTTTTGAAAGATCCGCTTCCACTTCTTTTTGAAAAAATTTCTTAATAATATTTTCGTTTTCCGGCGCGCTGACTAATTCAATTTGCTTTCCGACACGAACAACGCGGAATCCTTTTTTATTATCATGATATTCTTTTTGTAGTTCATCAATTAATACGCTAATATCATTTTCCGAAAAATTAAAAAACTCCGCTATCTTTTTCAATGATATCGGTTTCGCCGCAATAAATAATAATGTTTCAACTTGGGATTTTATGTTTTTCAATCTAATT
>CAZUBR010000015.1:0-7303 GCA_964618965.1 uncultured Candidatus Saccharibacteria bacterium
AAACGGATAGAGCTTTGGGGAAATACGCTTTGCCGCCAGCGAATTTTTTGATATGTAGCAACGGGGCATCCGTATTTTTTTATGAAACAAAATGGATTGAAGATTTGAATTATGAGAATATTTTAATGGCTCAAAATCCAAACTTTAATCGTGAAAAAATATCAAAAATTTTAATTAATACTTTTTCCTTTCTTCAAGAGGCGGAAAACGAAAGACAAAATAAAACGCGTGGAGTATTTTTTATTGATCCCGATAAAAACGCTCAGGAAGCAATGAGAGAAATTGAACGATTGCTTCTATCTAAAGATATTCTTGAAACACGCTTAATCCCGGCGTTTGATCTTAAAGCTGGAATGAGCATTATAGATATTCTTCCAAGTAAAGTTTCCAAACTTACGGGATTACAATATGTCGCGAAAAAATTTGATATTCCAGAGAAAAATATCATCTTCGCTGGAGATGGAATCAATGACTTTGAGGTTTTTGCAAGCAACATCAAATCCATTGTAGTTGGAAACGCGGATAAAAAATTGAAACAAAAAATCAAAGAAGCAAATCCTCAAAATATATATTTCGCGAAAGAAAGTTTTACTAATGGCGTGATTGAGGGATTGGAACACTTTAAGTTATAAAAACTGACATTAGTTTATCTGCGGATATAAAATTTTTTTATAAAAAGCGTAATACCGTTTTTTATTTAATATACTTTTTCACGATTTTATCCGCTTCTAATCTTGCGGAAAAACTATCGTCAAATCTTAACAGAGCAAATGGACCAGGAACGTTAGTATAATCAAAAACCGCGTCATGATCTTTCTGAACATCCATCAACCTGTAATTTTCTTCCTTATTCCTTCCAACAATTAAAACGCCTTTTCCCACGGCAAACATTCTGCCGTGTTTTATAAATTCCGCGTCATCAGCGGAAAATTCGGGAAGAATTTTCATCAGTTGCACCATTCGCATAGAAAATCCCGCGTCGGTAAGAAGACATCCTCCAGCTGGAGTTGGATAATTTTGAATGCCAAATCTATTCGCTAAATTTATTTGATCTTCGCGAGATCTGCCAGAAATTTCATATAGCTTGTTTCTATCAATCCATTTTTCTTTTTCGGGAATAGTTTCCGGCAATAATTTAGCCGAAAGCGGACGAACAACAAGCCCTTCTATTTTTGCTTCCTTATCTATTTGCGACAATGTTTGTTTATTTTGGGACATAGGGCGTTGCCCTGCGACTTCTCCCGTCGCTATAAAATACGCGTGTTCTTGTTCCAACATTTCTCGCGCCTTTTTTAACATCAGAATCTTGCAATCTACGCATGGATTAAGATTTTTTCCATATCCAAATTTTGGATCTTTCAATATCTTTATAAAATCTTCTGAAATGTCTATCCCGTCCTCATGTCCAAAAAAGGGAGTTTTGAACTCCACAATTTTAATGTCTATCCCCTGTTGCTTTATTATCTCAACAGTTAACAGACTGTCCAGCCCCCTTGATGAAAGACAAAGACATTTCATATCAATCCTTACTTTAGCAAGTACTATTCTATATTATATTGTTCTTATAAATAAAAAATAAAATTAAAAATCCAAATAACCAGCCTACGTTGCATAATAACACTCTTACGGCATCTCTTTTTCTCTGTTCTAAATATAACCAGATTGGATATCCTAAAACTAACAATCCTGTTACTAAAGCTGAAAACACAAAGAGCAGAAGCATCACGGCTGGCCCCCAAAATTCTTGAACAGCCCCAAACAATCTTTCAGCGTTTGTCATAAACCATGAAATCCCAAGAACATACGCGACTACTCCACAAGATAACAAAAAACTAATTTTACACAATTTACACTTTACTGAACATTTACATTTATCCATATTTTTTTCGTTTTAAGATTTAAATTTGTTATTTAAATTTTTTTCGCTGTAGCCCTAAGGAGAATTGAACTCCTGTTTCCAGGATGAAAACCTGATGTCCTAACCACTAGACGATAGGGCCAAACCGTGGACCAGACAGGACTCGAACCCGCCACCTCCTCGGTGCAAACGAGGCGCTCTACCAGATGAGCTACTGGCCCAATTGTGCGCGCAGAGGGATTCGGACCCCCGACCATCAGCTTAAAAGGCTGCTGCTCTGCCAACTGAGCTATGCGCGCTTTTTCCTCTACCACACTTTACCAAGATAGCATGGTCTTAAGTTTTTGTCTATATTAAGCTATTGAGTTTAAGCATTAAATATGGAATAATGTATAGATAATAAAAGTAATTTTCATAACATGGATCAATTCATAATTCAGGGAGGTAAACCGCTAAAAGGAACGGTTTTAATATCAGGCTCTAAAAATGCCATTCTGCCAGCGATCGCGGCGGCTATTTTGGCAAGCGAGGGCATTACTGTTCTTAAAAATATCCCCGACTTAAGCGATATAAGAGTCATGGTAGAACTTTTAAGATCATTAGGGATAAAAGCAGAATTTGATATTCAGAAAAAAATTATCGCGATAGACGCTCAAAAAGTCTCTTCCACTACCGCTCCTTACGAAATCATGAAAAAAATAAGAGCGTCTTTTTTAGTTTTAGGACCGCTGTTGGCAAGATTCAAAAACGCTCAAGTTTCGCTTCCGGGAGGATGCGCGATTGGAGTCCGCGGAGTAGATATGCATTTGAACGCGTTGAAAAAACTTGGAGCGCAAATTAGCTATGGAGACGGATATATCAAAACAGTCGCGAAAAAAATTAGAGGAACAGATTTTTATTTTAATATTCCGACGCACACTGGAACAGAAAATGTTATGATGGCCGCGTGCGTGGCCGAAGGAAAAACAACATTAATTAACGCCGCACGCGAACCTGAAGTATTCACTCTCGCGGAAATGTTAAATTCCATGGGAGCAAAAATATCTGGAGCGGGAACTTCCGTCATAAAAATTGAGGGAGTAAAAAAACTTCACGGAACGGAATGGACGGCTCCTCCATCTAGAATTGAAACATGCTTTTTTATCGCCTCCGCCGCCATTACGCGAGGAGAAATCTTAATCAAAAACGCGAACACTAAAAACATCGGAATCGTTCAAGATAAAATGTCCCAAATGGGAATTGATATTCAGATATTGGATCATTTCACAATTAAAGTAAAATGCAAATATAGAGTTACCTCCGTGGATTTCACGACATGGCCGTATCCCGGATTTATGACGGACTTTCAAGCGCAAATGATGGCTTTATTGGCAACCGCGAAAGGAACTTCAATTATCAAAGAAACTATCTTTGAAAATAGATTCATGCACGTTAACGAATTGAACAGAATGAACGCTGACATTCACTCCGCTTACGATCAGGCAATTGTTGTGGGGGTAAATAAGTTAGCGGGAACCAATGTTATGGCAAGCGATCTTCAGGGCGGAGCGTCTTTAGTTTTAGCCGGTCTTGGCGCGGAAGGAAAAACTGTCGTGGATCGCGTTTATCATATTGACAGAGGTTATGAACATATGGAAAAGAAATTAAAAAAATTAGGAGCTAACATTAAAAGATTTAATCCGACAGAAAAAAGATGAGAGGCATCCGAAGATGCCTCTATTTGTCTTTTCCTCTTTTTCTTTTCTCTTTCTTGCCCTCCTCTCTGGTCCTTAAGGACCTCCTTTCAAAAAACTCAGGTAAGAATATTATATCAAAAAATAGTTAAAAACGCAAACAGCGCAATCAACCAATATGAATATTTTAGGAATTGAAACATCCTGCGATGAAACTGCTGTCGCGATAATAAAGGTTCAAACAAACCAGAAATCGCCTATTTTTCACGTTCTTTCAAATGTGGTTTCCAGCCAAGTGAAATTGCACGCGAAATATGGCGGAGTCGTCCCTAATCTCGCCGCGCGGGAGCACGCTAAAAATATAATTCCATGCCTTGAAGAAGCTATGGAAACCGCGAAATTGAGCTCCCAACAAATTGATTTAATTGCCGTCACAAGAGGACCTGGACTAATTTCAGCCCTGCTTATTGGAACAAGCGCCGCGAAATCTTTAGCTTACGCGTGGCAAAAACCTATTATTGGAATTGATCACATTGCCGGACATATCTACGCGAATTGGATAGAAAATCGGAACATTGAATTTCCCATTCTGTGTTTAGTCGTTTCAGGCGGACACACAGAGCTTGTTTTAATGACTGATTATGGAAAATTTGAATTGCTTGGAAAAACTCGCGATGACGCGATCGGAGAAGCATTTGATAAAACTTCCAGACTTTTAGAGTTGGGCTACCCAGGAGGTCCGGCAATTTCACGCGTCGCGGAAAATGGAACATTGGGAAAGTTTAATTTGCCCAGACCGATGATTCACGATAAAAGTTTTGATTTCAGTTTTAGCGGGCTTAAAACAGCTATCCGAGAACTCGTCATATCTCAGAAAAAAATAACGGATTCCACGCGGGCGGAAATAGCAAAAGAGTTTCAACAAGCGACAATTGATGTTTTAATTTCAAAGACAATCAAAGCCACGGAAAAATATTATCCCAAAACAATTATTTTAGCTGGCGGAGTCGCGGCAAACAAAGAACTCCGAAAACAGTTGGGCATAGCAATAGAGAAAAATGTTTCAAAAACAAAATATCTAATGCCTTCCCTAAAATTTTGCGCGGATAACGCTTCCATGGTCGCGGTGGCGGGATATTTTGAAAGATACAAAGCGACAAATTCTCCGTGGGATGTTCAAACTGACGCGAATATAACGATTGCGTAACAGCTGAAAATACGATAAACTGAAAATGAGATTATGAAAGAAATACCAAAAACATACAATCCTAAAAATTACGAAAAAGATATTTACAAAGCGTGGGAAGAAAGCGGTTTTTTTAATCCCGACAATCTTCCTTACGATCGCGAAGAACCTTTTTCTATCTCTATGCCCCCACCTAACGCGACGGGTGTTTTGCATTTAGGACACGCGAGCATGTTGGCGGTAGAAGATACCATTATCCGCTACAAAAGAATGCGCGGTTTTAAGACCCTTTGGCTTCCGGGGATTGATCACGCGGCAATTGCCACGCAGACTAAAGTGGAAAAAATTATCGCTAAAGAAAATTTGAACCGGCACAATCTTGGACGCGAAAAATTTATTGAACGAGTGAAACAATATGTTCAGGAATCAAAAAACACCATTCATAAGCAAATTCGCCAAATGGGTTCAAGCTGTGATTGGTCAAGAGAAAGATACACGCTTGACGCGGGACTTTCGGAAGCGACGCAAGAAGTTTTTGTTAGAATGTATCAAGATGGACTAATTTATCGCGGAAAAAGAATTGTTAATTGGTGCCCAAGATGTGAATCTACTTTAGCCGATGACGAGGTTGAACACGCGGATGAGAATGGAAAACTTTACTTTATCAAATATCCTCTTGTGGATAATTCGGATAGCTTTATTACAATTGCCACAACTAGACCAGAGACCATGTTGGGAGACACGGCGATCGCCGTTAATCCAAATGATGAAAGATTCAAAAATTTTGTTGGGAAAAAAGTTCATCTACCGCTAACTGACAGAGCAATTCCCGTAATCGCGGATGAGCATGTTGATATTAATTTTGGAACAGGAGCTCTAAAGATAACTCCCGCGCATGATAAAGATGATTTTGAAATAGGAAAAAGACATGGCTTGGAGGTAATAAATATCTTTGAGAATAATGGAAAACTAAATGAAATCGCTGGAATATACCAAGGTTTAGACATCAATGAAGCAAGGGAAAAAATCATTAAAGATATTGAGAGAATAAAACTACTTGAAAAAATAGAAGACTACAAACATTCTGTCGGACATTGTTATAGATGCGACGCCGCGATTGAGCCAATGGTTTCCTTGCAGTGGTTTATTGATGTTGACAAAAAAATTCCCGGCAGAGAAAAATCTCTTAAAGAAATTGCCTTAGAAGATGTTAGATCCGGGAAAATAGAAATCATGCCTGAAAAGTTTAAGAAGATATATTTTCACTGGATGGAGAATCTACGCGATTGGTGCGTTTCAAGACAAATTTGGTTTGGACATAGAATTCCCGCTTATTATTGCGAGTGCGGACAGGTTGTGGTAAGTTTAACTCCCCCATCTGAATGCTGGAAATGCGGAAAAAATAATTTTCAGCAAGATCCTGACACTTTAGATACATGGTTTTCTTCCGGATTATGGACATTCTCCACGCTTGGATGGCCGGAAAAAACAAACGATATGAGAACTTATCATCCAACCTCCCTCATGGAAACTGGATATGATATTTTATTTTTCTGGGTAGCGCGAATGATTTTAATGAGCGAGTACGCGCTCGCGGACATTCCGTTCAAAAAGGTTTATTTACATGGTTTAATTAAGGATAAAGAGGGACGAAAAATGAGCAAATCGCTTGATAATGGAATAGATCCGATTGAAATAATAGAAAAGTTTGGAGCGGACGCTTTGAGATTGAGCATGCTTATTGGAACAACCGCCGGAAATGATTTTAAACTTTATGAAGAAAAAATCGCGAGCTTTAGAAATTTCGTAAATAAACTTTGGAACGTTTCAAGATTTATTATGAGTAATCATGATTCTTTTTCTGACAGCGTCCCCGCGCCCGCTAATTTGGCGGATAAATGGATACTTGGAGAACTAAATAGAACCATTGAAGACGTAACAAAATATTTTGACGCGTATCAGCTTTCAAAGGCGGGAGAAACTCTTTACGAATTTACGCGCGATAAATTGGCCGATTGGTACTTGGAAATTTCTAAATTTGATTCTTCTCCAAACAAGAACAATATGCTAGAATATGTTCTTTCAGCTCTTTTGAAACTCTGGCATCCGCTTACTCCTTTTATAACAGAAGTGATTTGGAAAGAAATGGAACATAATAATCTTCTTATGATTGAACAGTGGCCTACTCAAATTGCCCTTGATAATGAGAAAAAATCCACGGAAGAATTTGAACTCGCGAAAACTATTGTTGTAGCCGTTAGAAATGTCCGGGCTTATTATAAAATAGATTTGAAGAAAGAAATTGAGATAATAATTCAATCAAACACAAAATTATCTGAAGGTCAGAAAAACATTATTGAGAAATTAGCAAAAACCAGAATTATCCCGAACGATAAATCATCAAAAAACAGCGTTATAAAAATAATTAATGAAAGCTTAAAAGTTATCGTGCCACTCGCGGAAATTTTAGATACTGGCAAAGAAAAAAGTCGCCTTTCGTCTGAATTGGAATCTCTTACCGAATATGTTGAAAAATTAGAAAAAGAATTATCAAACGAGAATTTTATTTCTAACGCCCCTGAAAAA